>JAEZVM010000033.1 GCA_023420795.1 Pseudomonadota bacterium | reverse complement strand
GACAAGAGGCAGAACCGCCAATTTGAGCGTTTAATTATTTAGGACATCATCATGAAAACCTTTTCCGCTAAAACCCATGAGGTTCAGCGCGAGTGGTTCGTGATTGACGCAACGGACAAAGTCCTCGGACGTGTTGCCAGCGAAGTGGCACTCCGACTGCGCGGCAAGCACAAACCTGAGTTCACTCCGCACGTCGATACGGGCGACTACATCGTCGTCATCAACGCAGGCAAGCTGCGCGTGACCGGCAACAAGGCGCTGGACAAGACCTATTACCGTCACTCGACCTATCCGGGCGGTATCTATGAAACCAACTTCCTGAAAATGCAGCAGCGTTTTCCGGGGCGCGCGCTGGAAAAGGCGGTCAAGGGCATGCTGCCCAAGGGCCCGCTTGGCTACGCGATGATCAAGAAGCTGAAAGTGTATGCCGATGGCTCCCATCCGCACGCTGCGCAGCAACCCAAAGCACTCGAAATCTAAGGAACGGACATGATCGGTAACTACAACTACGGAACCGGCCGTCGCAAGAGTGCAGTGGCTCGCGTTTTCATCAAATCCGGCACGGGCAACATCGTTGTCAACGGCAAGCCGGCGGCTGAATATTTTTCGCGCGAGACTGGTCTGATGGTTATTCGTCAGCCGCTCGAACTGACCGGCAATGTCGAGCGTTTCGACATCCTGGTCAACGTGCACGGTGGTGGCGAGTCGGGCCAGGCAGGTGCAGTGCGCCATGGCATTACCCGCGCGCTGATCGATTACGATGCAGGCCTGAAGCCGGAACTGGCGAAAGCTGGCTTCGTCACGCGCGATGCACGTGAAGTCGAGCGTAAGAAAGTCGGTCTGCGCAAGGCACGTCGCGCAAAACAGTTCTCCAAGCGCTAATTCTCGCGTTTTCAGAGCATCGAAAAGCCGCCGGGTTTGCGCCTGGCGGCTTTTTGCTTTTGTGCGGCAAGGTAAAGACAGTCATAGGTCCCCAAAGTCGGCTGTTAAAATCTCAAGGTGTAGCGGACATTTTTTGCAAGGAAAAGACATGATCAAGGTTGGTATCGTAGGCGGTACGGGCTATACGGGTGTGGAACTGCTGCGCCTGCTGGCGGCGCATCCTCAGGTGGAGTTAACAGCCATTACTTCGCGCAAGGAAGATGGCATGCCGGTGGCTGACATGTTCCCGTCGTTGCGCGGGTATGTCTCGCTGGCGTTTTCGTCCCCCGACAAGGCGAAGCTGACCGAGTGCGACGTGGTGTTTTTCGCGACTCCGCATGGCGTGGCAATGGCGCAGGCGCGCGAACTGCTCGAAGCCGGCGTGAAAATCATCGACCTTGCCGCTGATTTTCGTCTGAAGGATGTCACGCAATTCGAGAAATGGTACGGCATGCCGCATTCCTGCCCGGATGTTTTGAAGGAAGCGGTGTATGGACTGCCGGAAGTGAATCGTGAGGCAATTCGCAACGCACGCGTCATCGGCTTGCCGGGCTGCTATCCGACCTCGATGCAGTTGGGATTTGCCCCGTTGCTCGCGCAGGGCAAGCCGTTAGTCAATGAAAGAATGCTGATTGCCGACTGCAAGTCCGGCGTGTCGGGCGCAGGCCGCAAGGCCGAGGTGCACACGCTGATGGCGGAGGCCTCGGATAACTTCAAGGCTTATGGCGTGAAGGGCCACCGCCACCTGCCGGAAACCACGCAGGGCTTGCAGGCGATTGCCGGCCGCGAAATCGGTTTGACCTTCGTGCCGCATCTGGTGCCGATGATTCGCGGCATTCATTCGACCTTGTACGCCACCATCCTGCCCGAGGCGCGTGGCACTGACTTTCAGGCGTTGTATGAGAACCACTTCAAGGGCGAGCCGTTTGTCGATGTCATGCCGCCCGGAAGCCATCCGGAAACCCGCTCGGTGCGCGCTTCGAACAAGCTGCGCATTGCAGTGCATCGGCCGGAAGGCGGCGATCTGCTGGTCATCCTAGTGGTCGAGGACAATCTGGTGAAAGGCGCTGCAGGCCAAGGCGTGCAATGCATGAATATTCTGTTTGGGCTTGATGAAACGACGGGCTTGATGCACATTCCAGTATTGCCCTAAGTAAATGTCGTTCCTGTTTCATGAGTCTTTCCTCCTCGCCTTTTAAATCGACGAAGTTCCGGCTCGCGCGACGTCGCCGCTCGGCGGCGTCACCGAAGTTGACGATCAAGACCCAGTTGCCATGGACGTGGCGCCTGCTGCTGACCATCATCGTGCTGGGTTTCGTGGGGGGCATGGCGATGTGGATTTACGAGATGGGCCGGGGCTTGACCGGCCTGCATGCGGACGGCGCCAGCCAACAACTGGCGCTCTACAGGGACCAGGTAGAGGCGCTCACTGCCGAACGTGACGAGTTGTCCACGACGGCGAACGCGGCGGAAAGCCGGCTGACTATCGAGCAGTCGGCGCAAAAGCAGCTCATTTCTCAGGTGAGAGCTCTGGAGTCGGAAAATACCCGGCTGAAGGAAGATCTGGCTTTTTTTGAAAGTTTGCTTCCGAATGCAATTGGACCCGCAGGGGTGACAATCCGGCGGTTGAAGATTGATGTGCAGCCGCCCAATCAGCTGCGTTACCGGTTACTGATCATGCAAGGCGGCAAGGGCGAGCAACAGTTTACGGGTAGCTTGCAGCTTGCTGTCACAGTTCTGCAGGACGGCAAAAATGCTATGATGACTTTTCCTGATATGGCTCCCGCCGAGCAGGGGAAATTCAAGCTTGGCTTCAGATATTATCAGCGCGTCGAAGGGGTGCTTACCCTGCCCGAGGGAGCGGTGGCCAAGGTGGTTCAGGCACGCGTACTCGAAAAAGGCCAGGTACGTACCCAGGCATCCGCGAACTTGTAAAGGAGGGCCGACATGTTAGGCCGCAAAAACAAAGGCACGATTGACAGTCTGATTGGCATATCGACCAATATCGAGGGCAATGTACGCTTTCGCGGCGGCCTTCGCATCGACGGACACGTGAAGGGTAATGTCATTGCCGAGGGCGATGACCCCAGCATGCTGGTGATCTCCGAGCATGCAAAGGTGGAGGGCGAGGTGCGGGTGGCGCATCTGGTGGTGAATGGTGAAGTCATCGGGCCGGTATATTCATCGGAGCTGCTTGAATTGCAGCCGAGAGCCCGCATAACAGGAGATGTATATTACAAGGCGCTGGAGATGCATGGCGGTGCACTCGTGGCCGGTAAGCTGACGCACGATCAGGTCGAAGAGCCTGTTCTGAAGCTGGCGCTGTCGAATACGTGAAAATCGCCGAACGTCTATAATTGACTCATTGATGCCTTAGCAGGAGCCTGAAATGAATGCTGTTACCGAAATGCCCGCACCGATCGTCTTTACCGATAGCGCAGCCGCCAAGGTGGCGGAATTGATCGCAGAGGAAGGTAACCCCGACCTGAAACTTCGTGTATTTGTGCAGGGCGGCGGCTGTTCCGGTTTCCAGTACGGTTTCACCTTCGATGAAATCGTCAACGACGACGATACGACCATGAGCAAGAATGGCGTGCAGTTGCTGATCGATTCGATGAGCTACCAGTATCTGGTTGGCGCGGAAATCGACTACAAGGACGATCTGGAAGGCGCGCAGTTCGTGATCAAGAACCCCAACGCCAACACCACTTGCGGCTGCGGTTCTTCGTTCTCCTGATTCCGTTTTTTGGTTTTTGTAAAAAGCGCAGGTAGCCCCTGCGCTTTTTTATTTTTGAATTCCCCTGTTTTGTGCAGGGTTATATAATTGCCCTCATTGTTGCCAATAGTTAATGGGTAAATCATGAGGATGTCCGTATCGCCCCAAGTTGCATTGTCTTTGCTTCTTGCCTCGTTCTTTACGTCTCCAAATTTCGCTGCCGCGCAGAACAAGGATGGAGTCAAGGCACCGCTGCAGATGGAAATCTGTTCTTCCGGTGTTGCAGCCGAACGGACCCGGCCTTATGTGGATGAAGCCAAGACCGTCTATTTCGTGAACCTGCATGATGGTGACAAGGTCACCTCACCATTTCGGATTGCCTTCGGGTTGGTCGGCATGGGGATTGCGCCGGCGGGCGTCCGCATAAACAACACCGGTCATCACCATCTTCTGATCAATCAGAAGTTGACCAACGAGATGCTGCTCAAGGCGATTCCGTTCACCGAGAAATACCGGCATTATGCCGCCGGCGAAACGGAAACCACGCTGGAACTCCCAGTTGGCAAGCACACGCTGCGCCTGCTGTTCGCCGATGCCGACCACAAGCCGTACTACCTGTCGAGCAAGGAAATCACGATCGAAGTCGTTGCCAAGAACGGGCTCAGCAAGCGCTGACCGGTGCGGCAGTGAGTCGTCTACGTCGGATATAGCGCGCCAAGCACGCGCAGGCCTTTTGCGCCGGTGACGGCTGGCAGATTGCCGGCTTTTCTTTCAAGATGTTGGTATGCAAGCCAGGCAAAGGCTAGGGCTTCGACATGATTGGGTGATACGCCTAACGCTTCGGTCGAGTGCACCACCGCTGCATGATTGCGGTCAGCCAGCGCCTGCTGCAGCAAACTCATCAGGAAACTGTTGTACGCGCCACCACCACATACATACACAGCCTTTGCGTCGCCTGCATATGTGCGGACTGCATCGGCTAGTGTAGTGGCGGTAAAGGCTGCAAGCGTCGCTTGCACGTCGGCCGCCGCGGCAGCGGGAAAACGGACGAGCTTGTTATCCAGCCAGGGCAGGTGAAATAGGTCACGCCCGGTGCTCTTGGGTGGAGGCAGTCGGAGGAATTCTTCTTCGAGCAGAGCCGAGAGCAGGCTTGGATTGACGCAGCCGCTTCTGCCCCAGGCGCCATCGGCGTCATATGCCGTACCAAGATGGCGAGTAGCCCAAGCATCCATCAGTACATTGCCCGGCCCGGTATCGAAACCCGTTACTTCGCCGTCCGCGCTGAGGATGCTGATATTGCCTATTCCTCCGATGTTGGCCACCACGCGAGCTTCATCAGTGCTGCCAAAGGCAGCCTGATGAAAGGCCGGTACCAGCGGAGCTCCTTGTCCGCCGGCGGCTATGTCACGGCTGCGGAAGTCGGCGATTACATCGATACCTGTCAGCTCCGCGAGTAATGCCGGATTATTGATCTGTCGCGTGTAACCTAATTCAGGACGATGGCGCACCGTCTGACCGTGGGCTCCGATTGCACGGACCTGCGCCGGCATGGTTTCGTTCTTAGCCAGCAATTGCGCAACGCAGTTGGCATATACGCCGGCGAGGCGATTGGCTGCCAGCGCTTCGCGATGGATCTCGTTGTCCCCCGGCGCCTGTAACGCCATTAGGTCTGCCCGCAGGTCTTCCGGAAGAGGCAGGTAAACCGTTGCCACGGTCTGGATCGGACGTTGCGATGCATCCGAGGAAAAAGCGGCAAGTACACCATCGACACCGTCGAGGCAGGTGCCGGACATCAGGCCGATGAGGAGGGAAGGCTGGGAATCAGGCATAAAAAACCGTTCAAGAGGTGGCATGATTTTACCGCCCCTTGAACGGTTTACTTGTGGTGCCGTGATTATCTGGATGCCAGTTTGGTGCTGTTTTCCGGTGCGTTCAGCAATGCAAGGCGATGGCTCATTGCACTGGCAACGCTGCGGAAGCGCTGCAGTTCTGCACCCGCCAGCGGCTGCGCATTCGGGATATCGATCTGCATCGGGTCGCGTGATACATTATTGACGCGGAACTCGTAGTGCAAATGTGGTCCGGTGGACCAGCCGGTACTGCCGACATAGCCGATCACATCGCCTTGGCTGACTTTCGTGCCTTTTCTGATACCGCTTGCAAAACGGTTCATATGTGCATAAGCGGTCGAATAATTGCTCCAGTGCTTGATGACGACCACGTTGCCGTAGCCGCCCTGCACGCCGGCGAAATCGATGACGCCATCGCCGGCCGCGCGGATCGGCGTACCGGTAGGGGCTGCATAATCGACACCCTTGTGCTGCTTCCAGCGGCCGGAGATCGGATGCACGCGCATTGCGAAACCGGAGGACACGCGGGAGAATTCCAGCGGCGATTTCAGGAAGGCCTTCTTCAGCGACTTGCCGTCAAAGGTGTAATAACCGCCGCCCTGCTTGCTGCTGGGTTCCTCGAACCAGACGGACTGATATTTGTCGCTTCCGTTAAAGAACTCGCCTGCCAGCACGCGACCGGCGTGCACATAGTCGCCGTTCTGCCAGAAGGTTTCGTAAATGACATTGAAGCGGTCGCCCCGTCGCAAGTCGGAGGCGAAATCGATATTGGTCGAAAACATATCGACGATCTGGGTCGCGACGCTGTCCGGAATCTGCGCGGCATCCGTGGCGGCAAACAGCGAAGAGCGGATCTCGCCGGAATGCATTTCGATGCGGCGCTCAAGCTGCGCGGAAGTCTCGGAGGCGGTAAAGGCGTTGCCTTCGCGGGCGATCACGACATTCTTCAGCGGCTTGCCGCTGCCATCGAGCAAGGTCGTCGTCAGGCGTCGCATCTGGCCGTCCTGGTTGATCTCCGCCTGCAC
>JAEZVM010000025.1 GCA_023420795.1 Pseudomonadota bacterium | reverse complement strand
CCGAGTTAACAGACAACTTGCGAGGCGGTATACAAATTTCGCTAAAGCGTCGCAGGCTCAGATTGGCCGCGACACGGTCGATAACTTTTCCAATAAAGGAGCCTGCGATGGCAAATGAATATCTCTTCACCTCGGAATCCGTCTCCGAAGGTCATCCCGACAAAGTCGCCGATCAGATTTCCGATTCGATCCTCGACGCAATTCTCGCGCAAGACCCGAAAGCCCGCGTCGCCGCTGAAACGCTGTGCAACACCGGTCTGGTAGTGCTTGCCGGCGAGATCACGACCCACGCGAACGTCGATTACATCAGCGTTGCGCGCGACACCATCAAGCGCATCGGCTACGACAATGCCGACTATGGCATCGACTACAAGAGCTGCGCCGTGCTGGTCGCTTACGACAAGCAGTCGCCAGACATTGCGCAAGGCGTCGATGAAGGCAAGGGTCTGGACCTGGACCAAGGCGCCGGCGACCAGGGCTTGATGTTCGGCTACGCCTGCGACGAGACGCCGGAACTGATGCCGGCTGCGATCTACTATTCGCACCGTATCGTCGAGCGCCAGTCGCAACTGCGCAAGGACGGACGCCTGCCGTGGTTGCGTCCGGACGCGAAATCGCAGGTCACGCTGCGTTATGTCGACGGCGTGCCGGTCGCAATTGACACCGTAGTGCTGTCCACCCAACACAGTCCGGAGATGGAACACAAGGCGATCGAGGAAGCCGCAATTGAGGAAATCATCAAGCCGGTGGTGCCGAAGGAGTGGCTGAAGAATACCCGCTATCTGGTCAATCCGACCGGCCGCTTCGTGATTGGCGGACCGCAGGGTGATTGTGGTCTGACCGGTCGCAAGATCATCGTCGATACCTACGGCGGCGCTGCACCGCACGGCGGCGGCGCGTTTTCCGGCAAGGACCCGTCCAAGGTGGACCGCTCCGCCGCGTATGCCGGCCGCTATGTCGCGAAGAACATCGTCGCTGCCGGCCTGGCCAAGCGTTGCCAGATCCAGGTATCGTACGCGATCGGCATTGCGCGCCCGACCTCGGTGATGGTTACCACATTCGGCACCGGCAAGGTCAGCGATGAAAAGCTGGCTGAACTGGTGCAGGAATTGTTCGATCTGCGTCCGAAGGGCATCGTGCAGATGCTCGACCTGTTGCGCCCGATCTATGCGAAGACTGCCGCCTACGGCCACTTTGGCCGCGAGGAGCCGGAATTCTCGTGGGAGCGCACCGACAAGGCCGCAGCACTGCGCGCTGCCGCCGGCCTGTAACACACGGCAGGGCAGTGGCGATATTTGTAGGGAAAACGATAGTGTCAAAGCTTCGCCTCGCCATTGCCCTGCTTGCAGCAGCAACCTGCCAGTCGGCTTATGCCACATCGGCTGTGCCGGCTACTCCGGCGCAGCAGGCCGACTGGTGCAAGCCTTTGACAAAGCGCTTGCCCGGCGTATCAGTTGCCACTTGCCAGCGCAGCGCGCTGGTGCCTACCGGTGCCGTTTCGCGCAAGGGCTTCCCGATCCTGATGCGCTCGATTCCCGCCGCAAAGCAGGGCAAACATGCCGAACCAGTACGGGTGCTTTTGTTGGGCGGAATCCATGGTGATGAACTGACGGCGGGAGCCATCGTATTTCAATGGCTGCAGTCGATACACACCGGGGCGGCCCAGGAATTTCATTGGCATGTCGCGCCGGTAGTCAATCCGGACGGCTTGCTGGCGCCGAAGCCGCAGCGAGTCAATGCCAATGGCGTCGATTTGAACCGTAATTTCCCGACGCCCGGCTGGGAGCAGGATGCCCGGCGCTACTGGATGAAAACAACTGGTGGCGACCCGCGCCGCTATCCCGGGCAGTCGCCGCTGTCCGAGCCGGAGAGCCGCTGGCTGAACGAGGAAATGGAGCGATTTCAGCCGCATGTGATCATTTCGGTGCATGCGCCGTTCGGCGTGCTCGACTTCGACGGGCCGGCGAAGAAGGCGCCGCGTCGCTTTGGCCGCCTGTATTTCAGCCGCGTCGGCGTCTATCCCGGCTCGCTCGGGAATTACGGCGGTTTCCACAAGAATGTGCCGGTGATTACGATCGAACTGCCGAATGCGCTGGCGATGCCCCCTAGGGAGGAGGTGCGGCGCATCTGGCTGGATATGCTGGACTGGATCGAGCGCAGCCTCCCGCATGATGCAGACAAAGCCGCGCCTTTGATCCAGCGCACATCCGGACAGGCGGCATTGCGCGAACACTGATTTTCAGGTTTTACCGGGGTATAATTCCCGGCTCCAAGGAGCGTTGCAGCACGGTTTTCCCATGACCGTGTCAGGCTTGGATCTTTTTCGCAACGGCGCTCACGTTACTTTTTTCTATCTTTTCAGGAAAGGAGGGCGTGATGAGCGCCGTTATCTCTCAAAGCACTTCCCAGGATTTCTTTGTTGCCGATCTCAGCTTGGCCGATTGGGGCCGCAAGGAGATCAAGATCGCCGAAACCGAAATGCCGGGCCTGATGGCGATCCGCGAAGAATTCGCCGCGTCGCAACCGCTGAAGGGCGCGCGTATTACCGGCTCGCTGCACATGACCATCCAGACCGCGGTGCTGATCCAGACTCTGGAAGCGCTGGGCGCGCAAGTGCGCTGGGCATCGTGCAACATCTATTCCACGCAGGATCATGCCGCCGCCGCGATCGCCGCCAACGGCACGCCGGTGTTCGCGTTCAAGGGCGAGTCGCTGGATGAGTACTGGGATTTCACGCACCGCATCTTCGAATGGACCGATGGCGGCTACTCGAACATGATCCTCGACGACGGCGGCGATGCGACGCTGCTGCTGCATCTGGGCACCCGTGCCGAGAAGGACATCAGCGTGCTGGCCAATCCGGATTCCGATGAAGCCGTCTGCCTGTTCAACTCGATCAAGAAGAAGCTCGCAACCGACCCGGCCTGGTATTCGAAGCGCCTGGCGCAGATCAAGGGTGTGACCGAGGAAACCACCACAGGTGTGCATCGCCTGTACCAGATGCACAAGGAAGGCAAGCTGGCTTTCCCGGCGATCAACGTCAACGATTCCGTCACCAAGTCCAAGTTCGACAACCTATACGGCTGCCGCGAATCGCTGGTGGATGGCATCAAGCGCGCGACCGACGTGATGGTCGCCGGCAAGATCGCCGTGGTTTGCGGCTACGGCGATGTGGGCAAGGGCTCGGCGCAGGCATTGCGCGCGCTGTCGGCGCAGGTGTGGGTCACCGAAATCGACCCGATCTGTGCATTGCAGGCGGCGATGGAAGGCTATCGCGTGGTAACGATGGAGTATGCCGCCGAGCATGGCGACATCTTCGTGACCGCGACCGGCAACTATCATGTGATCACGCATGAGCACATGAAGAAGATGAAGGACCAGGCGATTGTCTGCAACATCGGCCACTTCG
>JAEZVM010000425.1 GCA_023420795.1 Pseudomonadota bacterium | reverse complement strand
AACGACCAGTTCTTCACGCCCATCTTCGTCATGATCTGCTGGTACTCGCGCACGACGCCGCTGGTGGCGGAAAACGGATACGGCGCCACCTGCGCCACCACCACGCCGATGCCTTCCTTGCCCAGCGTGGCAACCGATGCCTGCGTACCCATCACCGACAGCGCGAAGAACTGCATGCCGGGCGAAATCTTGTTGTAGGCCTTGATGAACTCCGCCGACGGCTTGCCGGCAGTGATCATCAGCACCGCCTTCGGCGCGGCCTCGACCAGCATCGCGGCGGCCTTTGCCGCATCCGACGCATCGTTCTCGATGGTCGCGGTCGCAAGCGGCTTCAGGTTGCGCCTGGCAAGCGCCTTTTCCGCGCCGGTCAGGCCGTCCTTGCCGAAGCCGTTGTTCTGGTAAACGATAGCGATGCGCTCGATGCCGCGCACGCCGAGATGCTCGATGATCTTTTCAGCCTCCTCCGCATAGCCGGCGCGCACATTGAACACATAGCGGTTGAACGG
Organism: Pseudomonadota bacterium; assembly: GCA_023420795.1. Classification (GTDB taxonomy): domain Bacteria; phylum Pseudomonadota; class Gammaproteobacteria; order Burkholderiales; family Burkholderiaceae_D; genus Noviherbaspirillum. The sequence continues at coordinate 2,481 of JAEZVM010000425.1, read as the reverse complement.
CTTGCGCACCGCTTCCGAACCGGACAGCGGCGCAATGCTGGGAATGCCGGCTCGCGTGATCACCGGCAGCAGCGCGGTATTGGCCGGCGTGCCGATCACGTTGAACAGCGCGAACACGCCCTCCTTCTCGATCAGCTGGCGGGTATTGGCGATGCCCTTGTCGGTATCGTAGCCATCGTCGAGCGTGATCAGGCGGATCTTGCGACCGTGGATGCCACCCTGCGAATTGACGTAGTCGAAATAGGCTTTCGAGGCGGTGGACATGTCATTGCCGAGTTCGGCGAGCGGCCCGGTCAGCGCGGTGCTCTGGCCGAGAAGGATTTCATCGGCGCTGACGCCGGTTTGGGCTTGCGCACTCGGCAGTGCCGATCCGATGAACAGCGCGGCGACGCCGGCGAAGCTTGCAAAGCTGCGCCAGGCAGAGAGGGAAAGCGTGCGGATAGCCATGAATTTGCTCCGGAATGACATTCACGTTGAATAAACGGAGACGTCAACCGGTGCAACTGCAACGGATTGCCCCCTTTTTATTGATGTTAGTCAACTCTGTGAGGTACTGCTGTCGTCGGCAGGACATTTCTGAGGGGCGCAGACAGAGAAAAAGCGGCCCGCAGGCCGCTTTGGAACGACTCCCGTACAGGCGACGGATTACTTGCTTGTCGGCGGCGGTGCAGCACTGGTATCGCCGACGCTGTTGCCGGAGGTGCCAGAACCGCTGGAATCCGACGAACCAGAATACCCGGAAGAGCTGGATGAGCCGGACGAACCGGAAGATGCCTCAGGCGATTTCTTTGCCTTGGCCTTCTTCTTCGCTTTCTTGGGCTTGGTATCAGTAGTGCTGTCCGAGCCGGCGGCAGACGGCGTATCGGCCGAAGAACCGGATGTGCTCGGGATGCCCGCCGCACCCGAGGTGCCGGATGTGCCGGAGGCATCACCCGTGCCGGTTGCCGGCGAGCCGGACGCACTTCCGCTGGAACCTGACGAACCGCTCATGCCGGATGAGCCCGAAGCACCAGACGAGGAAGCGCCGCTGCTTCCAGATGAAGTGTCCGGCGTGGTGGACGGCATGCTGCCCGCACTGCCGCTGCTGCTACTTGCGCCGGTCGCACCTTGCGATGGCATGGTCGAAGACGGCGATGTCGCACTGCTGCCGGAACTCGTGTCCGCGCCGGTTCCGGCACTTTGTGCCAGTGCAATGGAAGACACCGATGCGACCACGACAAAGGACAAGGATCGTAGTGTGGTTTTCAATGGCATGTCTAACTCCTGGAGTTGAATGAAAAGCATCATCGATGCTGCATCTTGGATGAGATGCCTATGCGTGCGTTCAGCCGGCCAGGAGAGCAGGCGCGAAGTCACCTGTTAAGTCTTTTGCAAGCCATTGAATCTAAAAGAGTTTCGGGTGTGTAAAAATCTGTAACCCGGGTGCCTGCCGTACCCAGGTATATAGCCGACAGGCATTGTTTCAATGCGGGCTGCAATGCGTTCTAGCGATCCATCTGCGGCTGCGCGATGGTTCTCAGCTGAAAGCGACCGTCATTGTTGAACAGCCAAGTCTCCGAAATATCGAGCCGGCCGTTGCGCATCAGATGCGGTGCTGGTTTCGGGAATGGTGCGGCATTGCGCAGCGTCGCCAGTGCAATCGTCTCGGTTTCGCGGTCGCGGTTGGAGCGCATGATTTCGCTGCGCACCAGATGGCCGCGCTCATCCACTGCATAGCGCAGCACCACCACCGAGCGTAGCAGCGCCTGCGGCCGGCCGGAATACACCTTGTTCGCGTTGACCTCCGAGATGCGCAGTGCCAGATCGCGCTTGTAGCCATCTACCGTGCTTGCGTTCGACTGCAGTTCCGCAGGCTTGTCGGTCTTGGCGCGGCCGGTTTTCTCCGGCGCAGGCGCGGTGGGTGCATCGGGTGAACGGCTGGCGCAACCGGCGAGAATGGCTGTCACGAAAACGGTAGCAAGTCTGATCTGCATGATATGTCTCTCCCTGAATTATTTAATCGACGCGGGCCATGAGCGCGATGGCTGCCCGGGGAGCGGCTGTCAGCCACTTCCCCGGATCAACATAATCCACCCTCATTCATGCCTCGAAGCAATCTTACCTGCCGTTACAAATGTAAGACCCGCCTTGCATTACAACACCAAGCTTCTATCCTGAAGAGTCCTGTAGGTCTCTCTTCCTGCCCGTTTTTCCTGTTCTTTTCCGGAGATCAATGATGCCGGAACGCCAACGCAGCATGCCGCAGCACATCCATTCCAGCGCAAGCCGCAATCTCAGTCACGGCTGGAGCTTTTTCGAGGTACGAGCAAGCGGCTTCACGCATGCGACGCCGCAGCAGGCGTGGCGCGTGCTGGCGGATTACGAGCGGCTGGAGGAATTCGTGCCGGATCTGGTGTCGTCGAAGGTGTTGTCACGCAGCCAGCACGAGGCGATCATCGAACAGCAAAACCGCGCCGGCTTCCTGTTTCTGTCGCATACCAT
>JAEZVM010000417.1 GCA_023420795.1 Pseudomonadota bacterium | reverse complement strand
CAGGCCATAAGCGACATTGTCGGCCACGCTGATGGAGAACATGATCGGATGCTGGTGCACATACACTACCGCATCGCGCATCGCACGCGGATAAGAATGGTTTTCCGCCAGACGGAACGCCTCTCCGAGAAACTCCGCATGACCGATCTCGGCACTCTCCAATCCGGCGAGAATGCGCAACAGCGTGCTCTTGCCGGCGCCGTTCACACCGGTCAGCACATAGGCGCTCGCCTGACGGATGGTCAGCATATCGATGTCGAACAGACGGTGCTCACCGAAATGCTTTCGCAGTCTGTGAAGGACAAGCAGCGGCGTCATGAGGCTCCTCGCAGCGCGCGCGGGTCGCCCTGCAGCACGACGAGCAGCGCATTGACGCCTAATGCGACCGATATCAGCACCATGCCGAGCGCAACACCCTGCGCAAATTCGCCCTTGCTGGTTTCTAGCGCGATCGCGGTGGTAATGGTGCGGGTTTCCCCAACGATGTTCCCGCCTACCATGATCGCGCAACCGACTTCGGAAATTACGCGGCCGAAGCCGTGAATGATCGCCGCCATCACGCCAAAGCGCACTTCATGCAGCACCGTGAACATCACACGCCAGCGCGATGCGCCAAGCGTGATCGCGGTTTCTGCCAGACGCGTATCGGCTGCCTGCACGGCGGCCAGGGAAAAGGCAATCAGCACCGGCAATGCGATCAGCACCTGGCCGGCGATGATGCCCGGCTGCGAAAACAGCCACTGAAAACCGCCCAGCGGCCCCTGCCGCGAAAGCGTGAGATACAGCAGCAGGCCGATCAGCACCGTCGGCAGGGAAAGCGCCGCCTGCGCCAGCCAGATCAGGAAGCGCCGTCCTGCAAACTTATGGGTGGCAATCGCATACCCGGCGACGATCGCGAACGGTGTTGCGATCGTCAGGGCAATGACGGAGGTCTTCAGCGAGATCCAGACAATATGCCAGAGCGCCGCATTGCCGGAGAGGAGCAGCGCGAATGCATCGCGGATGGCTTCGAGCAGGTGCATTGGTTCTGGGTGTTAGCTTGATGGATAAAGATAGTGGCGCGCCCGGTCACCCTGTCTCCCGAACGTCAGTGAGGGATCTCCGGCTGCAAACCGTGCGCGGATGGATGAGATCCCTCACTGGCGTTCGGGATGGCAATGCGTGGGCTTCGGAAAACTTATGCCACACGCAACACATCAGCCAGATGCGGTTCCGCAATAAGCCTTTCCTTTCCTGTCAACATCAGGAAATGCTTGCCGGTACAACGCGCCAGCAGCGACATGCCGATGCGTTCGGCGACCATATGCCCCATCTGCGTGGTGCCGGAACGCGACAGCAGGAAGGGAATGCCCATCTGCGCGCCCTTGATCACCATTTCGGAAGTGAGCCGACCGGTGGTGTAGAACACCTTGTCCTCGCCGCTCACGTCGTCCAGCCACATCCTGCCGGCGATGGAATCGACCGCATTGTGGCGGCCCACATCCTCGACGAAATACAGCATTTCCCCTTCTCCGGTAAACAGCGCGCAGCCGTGCACGGAGCCGGCCTGCTTGTAGATCGACTGCTGCGTGCGGATGGTATCGACGATGCGGTACAGCGTGGATTGCCGCAGTCGTGCATCTGAAGGCAAGGCGATCGCGTCCACCTCATCCATCAGCGAGCCGAACACCGAGCCCTGTCCGCAGCCGGTCGTCACCACCTTTTTGGCGGTGCGCTCTTCGATGTCGGCAATGCCATGCACGGTTTTCACCGCCACCGCTTCCACATCCCAATCGACATGGATCGACTCCACCTCCTCGACGGATCTCACCAGCCGCTGGTTGCGCAGGTAGCCGAGCGTCAACGCTTCAGGCGCACCGCCCAGCGTCATCAGCGTGACCAGTTCACGCTTATCGACGTATACCGTCAGCGGTCGCTCGGCGGGAATGGAAATCATCGAAAGCCGGCCGCGCTCATCCATCGCCTCTACCTGACGGGTCAGAGGAACGGTGGCGCAGGACAACTGAGGGCGTCGCGACATCTGACTTCCCGTCGTTACTTGCTGGCCGGTGCAGGCTGCTTGCCTGCCGCCGGCACCGGCTTGGAATCGGCAACACCGACCTGGCCGATGGAAGTTGCACCTGCCTCGACATAGGGACCGGGGTCGGCGCACGGTGGCACCTCAACAGTCGGCTTTTTAGCCTCCGCATGCATCTTGAAATAGCGCGCCGCAATCCGGTCCTGTGTCTGGCACAGCTTGTATGCGGCAACTTTTTCTGTCCACTCGGTCTTGCTCTTCTTTGCATCGGCGGCGGCTTTCGCCTCCGGCGTCAGCGGCGGAATCTTCGCATGCGTGACGGATGCGGCAGAAAAAGCAGCGAAGGCAAGCAGCGCAATCATTTTTCTCATCTGTCTCTCCTCAAACCGCCTTGGCCGGCCCGCCGATTTTCTCTGCACCTTCGCGTGTACGCACGCGCGGTATTTCGCCACGCTGGACTTTTTCATACCAGAGATCATGGTGTTCCTTCGCCCAGGTGTCATCCACGTAACCGGTGCGCATCGACTTGTAGGCGTCCTCCATGCCGATCGTGCCGACATAGATATGACCGAGCGACACTGCAGCGAGCACGCCGGCAGAGCACAGATGAATCACGTTTGCCAGTTGCATGGTGCCACGCGTGTAGGCAATGCCGGGCACCAGCATGTCAAGCACGAGGCCGGAGCCGCTGGCGATCAGACCGAGCAGCACCACCCCTCCCCAGAACCAGGCTTTCTGGCCTGCATTGAAACGACCTGCGCTCGCATGCTTGTTGCCGACCATGCCGCCCATGTTCTTGATCCATTGCAGGTCCGATTTCTCCGGCAGGTTGGACCGGATGAACATGGCGATCATCACTAGCAGCGCCACGATGAACAACGGCCCGATGAAGTTGTGGATGTTCTTGCCTGCATAGGTCAGCCAGCCGAACAGCGTGCGCCCGATCACCGGCATCAGAATGTATTTGCCTAACAACATCAGCAGTCCGGTAATCGCCAGCGTCACGAAACTGATCGCGACGGTCCAGTGCGTGATCCGCTCGAACGACGTATAGCGTTCGATCAGCCGCCCGGTACGCGGCTCCTTGAGCCGGATCGGCCCCTTGATGAAATACACCACTGCAAAAAAGAGAAAAACAGCCGCTATCAGCCAGCCGATGATCTGGGTCAGCGGTCCGTTGCGGTATTGGCGCCACGCCTCGCCTGCGGTGGTCGCCCTGTCTTGTCCGAAGAACTGCGCCTTTGGCTGTATCAGCACGCCAGCCTCGGGATAAGGCAGGCTCGCATAATTGTTTTCACCGCTCTTGACGATACGCCAGGTGGGCGAATTGTTTCCGGGCTGGACACGCGAACGCTCGGCCTGATTCTGCTTCAGGATATCGACCGACTCGACGTTGGGCAGCTGCTGCGAGCGCGGCTGTTCCTGTTGCGACGGCTGTGCCTGCTGCTCTTGCGGTGCGGGCGCAGCCGGTGCAGCGGGAGCGGTCTGGGCGAACGCGATGCCGGCCGCAAGCATCAGTGCCGACGCGCCAAGCGCGATATCGAAAAAACGTTTTCCTCTCATGGCGCCCTCGCAATGCCCGCACGGGCAAACAGCCGCAGAATCACTCCACCTTCACATATTCGTTCTGGTACTGGTTACGCTTTCGGATCTGCTTCGTCCACGCATTCTCGCTGCCGGCCGCCCATCCCGGTGCCACATAGGCATTCTTCGCGCCCTGCCATGGCGCTGTGTCGCGCCCGCGGGTGTTATCGGAGGCCTTGGTTTGTTCGCGTTCGCCGCAGCCGCCGAGCAACACGGCGCAGCAGGCGATAATCAGCGTGTGTTTCATGATTTGCTCCCTTCCGGCGCCTTGGCGTCGGGATTGGGCGACTTGCCATAGGCGGTTCCCCAGCCCCACACTTCGCTGCCCGTGCCGCGCCGTAGCACACGGTCGCGCAAAATAGTGGCAATGATGTCGCCGTCGCCGCCCAGCAGCGCCTTGGTCGAGCA
>JAEZVM010000371.1 GCA_023420795.1 Pseudomonadota bacterium | reverse complement strand
TTTCAATCCGATGGCCCAGCCGATTTCGGCCAGCCCGGCCAGCACAAGAACAATCCAGGACATGTTTCCCTCTTTGCGTGGCCGTCCACAATGGTGATGAAGAGGCGGGGCCGTCCCCGCTTTCGGTTCGATGGAGAGTGCGGACGAGCGCCCGCATGGGGCTGCCGATCGCGTCGGCAACACAAACTTTATCCCAAACTGGATGTATCCGCTAAAAGTGGCGCGATTTCGTGACGATTGCGCCCGTTGTGCTTGGCGACATACAGCGCGGCATCCGCCCGGTTCACCGTGTCCGATATGTTTTCGCCCGGCCGGTGCTGCGCGATGCCGAAGCTGGCGGACAGCCGCACCGGCATGTCGCCTGCCCGGATATCAAGGCCTGCAATCGCCTCGCGTACGCGTTCGACCACCAGCGCCCCCTCCAGATCGCGGACTTCCGGCATGATGATCATGAATTCCTCGCCGCCCCAGCGGCCGCAGAGATCGTAATCGCGTATGCCGCCCCTGATCGCGTATGCAATCCCGATCAGCGCCTTGTCGCCGGTTTCATGGCCGTATGCATCGTTGACGGTCTTGAAGCGATCGACATCGGCCAACACCACGGTCAGCGGGCGGCCGAGTCGCTCGGCGCGCGCGGCCTCCGCCTTCAGCGCATCCATCAACATGCGCCGGTTACCGATGCCGGTCAATGCATCGGTAGTGGATGCGGCCTTCAGTGCCTCGTTCAGGTCGCGCATCATCATCTGGTAGCGATCGGAGATACGGGCGATTCTCTCCAGCTGGCGCAGCTGCTTCTGATAACGCTGGGTCAGCGACAGCGTCGCTTCCCGAGTGACGTGCTGATAGCGGTCCGAGATATGGGTGATCCGGTCGATCTGATGCAGCAAGCTGCGAAACTCGGTATACAGGTCGTCCAGCGCCTGGCGCAGCGGATGCCCGTCGTACGCGGGGTCGGCCAGCAGCGCCTCGATGCCTTGTTCCAGTTGCCGGTCGTCGTGCACCATCACGCCACCTGGGCCATGATCTGGAACGGGAAGCTGCAGTCTTCCCTGAACTCGTCCGCAAGTTCGGCGACGCGCTCGTTCTGCTCGTCGTAGTACCAGTTGACGGCCACCTCGCGGCCACCGCGATGCGCTTCTTCCAGCATGTCGAAGATATCCATCATCGCCTTCACACTGCTGGTATTCAGGTACAGCAGATGGAGATTCAGCGTGAGCGGACGATTGGCATCGCGCAGGTAGATTTCGATCCAGCCCATCACCGGCGAAAAGAGATCGAACGAGTTTTCCGGATACGAGTCGCCCCGCATTTCGACGGTGCCGGCTTTCCAGTCGGTGGCGATGGCGGGAGTGGACTGTGTGCCATCTACGTGCAGATCATTCATTTTCATTCCTTCCCAATGTTCTTACATCACCACGCGCAGGCTGAAAAAGGCCCGCCCGTCGCCCAGCGTCCGTACCGAGCAAGTCAACGGTTCGGATGCCTTGCGCGCCAGATCGATCAGGCCGAGCCCTGCGCCGCTGGTCGAACCCTCTTCGCGCGGCTTGCGCAATTGCTCCTTGTAGCGCGTCTTCAGCTGCGCCTTGTCCATTGACGCTAGCCCCTCCACTGCCGATGTCAGCTCCGCGCCGTCCGCCACATCGACGATATTCCCGGCGCAGACGACATACCTGCCGTCGCCGTCGCGCGCGATGGTGACCGTGGCCGATGCCTCGCTGTCGTTCCATCCCTTGCGGGCCGCGTAATGGCGGATGTTCTGCGTCATCTCGATATAGGCGCCGAACACATCCATCGCGGAAGACGGCGTGGCGTGCTCCTGCTGCATGTAATTGCGCAGCGCATTGCCGATCTCTTCGATCAGGCTTTTGGTCAACGGACCGTTAAAACAGAGCATGATGCGCTGCTCGTTATAGGTTTGCTGCAGTAAAAAAAGGTCAATCTGGCCCATGGGTTCTCCGTTGAATCAGGCGAATCGGAAGCTCACGATCGTGATGTCATCGCGTTGCGGATGGCTGCCCTGGTAAGCAGCCAGCGTGGATGCAAAAGCTGTGTGCTGCTCGGACAGCGGCCGGTTTGCATGCCGTCTCAACATATCGACGAAACGCGAATTGCCGAAGCCGTAGCCTTTCTCCCCGCCGGCCTGATCGAGGAACCCGTCAGTCGTCAGGTAAAAGGTATGCGACGGCAGCAATTCCGTGCATTCGTTGCGGTACTGTCCCGGCTGGCGGTCGCCGAGCGAGCGGCGCGCCCCCTTGATGATCTCGACCTCGTTGCCGTCGCACCGGTACAGCGCAATCTTCGCCCCGGAAAATGTGACACGCCGCGTAGCGAAGTCGATATAGACAAAGCCGGCATCCATCATGGTCGCGATACCGCGCCGGCTGGCCTCAGCCTGCAGCATCGCGCGCATCGCGACATCGGCGCGGTGCAGGATCGCTGCCGGGTCAGTTGCGCCGGCTTCGCCGATGGCCTGATCGATAGCCGCATGCGCGAGCATCGTCATGAAAGCGCCGGCCACACCATGTCCGGCACAATCGACCACGCCGAGCAGGCAGCCACCCTCGACCTCGCGGTACACATAGAAATCGCCGCCGATCACGTCGCGCGGCCGCCACAGTACGAAGTGTCGCTCGCCCAGCGATGCGGTCAGCTGCCGGTCCGGCAGGATCGCGCGCTGGATCAGGCTGGCATAGGAAATCGAGTCGTTGATCTTCTTGTGCGCGCTGGCCATTTCCTGGTTCGCTTGCACCAGTTCACGAGTGCGCTCACGCACGGTGGCTTCCAGTTCCTCGGTATGGCGGCGCACCTTGGATGCCATCACGCCGAAGGCTTCGGTCAGTTCGCCGATCTCGTCGTCGCGCGCGGGCGGCAGCGCAACCGCGTAGTCGCCACCCGCCATCGCCTGCGCCGACAGTTTCAGCTTCCGCAACGGCGCCAGCACCAGCCGGTTTACCGAAAAGCCGAAGCCGGCGATCACCAGCGCCAGCAGGACCAGCATGATGACCGCAATCATTTTGAGCAGCCCGCTATCCACCACATTGGCCGCATCAAGATCGGTTGCGGTCAGCACATGCCAGTCCAGCTCGGGGATGTAAGCCACGGCCAGCAGTTGCTTCTTGCGGTCCATCGTTGCAGCGAACACCTGCGCCTCGCCTGGGTAGCTGGTCGCTGCCTCCAGCGCGCTGCGAGCCGCAGCGGCTTCCTCTTCCGGCAGCAGGCCAAACAGCGATTGCCCTGCGCCGACCGTGCTGTTGGCGGAATTGAATGCAATGCGCTTGCTGTCCGGATGAACCTGAATGGCGCCGCGGGCATCGACGATCATTGGCGTCAGTCCCGGCTTGGCGGTGGCCAGGAAATCGCGCAGGTAGGCCGACAGGTCGAGCCCCGAACCGGCCATGCCCATTCTGCGTCCCTCCTCATGCACGATCACGTTGAACCAGACCTTGGTGACGCCGAGCTTTACATCCGGATTGACATTGATGCTGAATGGCTGGTCCCCTTTCATCAGGTTGAAGAACCAGGCGTCGTTGGCGTCATCCGCCTTCAGCTTGTAGCGCGGTTCGGCGCTGTAGCCAGACGCGGCATCATTGAAGTAATAGTTATTCGACAGCGCCGAAATCACGAAATACGATTTGCCGGAAAAATCGGTCCGGTAGCCTTCCAGTTCGCGCAGCGCCAGCGCCTTCATTTCAGGGTTGGCTTCGTCCGCGAGCCACTGCCGGATCATATGCGACCCGGCGAGCCGCTTCGACAAGGCCATTTCGCGGGAGACCGGCGCCAGAATGCGTTCGCGGTTAAGGAGAGTGAAATTACGGGCGAATTCGCTACCCAGATAGGATTTGATCGACTCGATGGCCTGCCAGCCGGCCAGCCCCGCCAGCAGCAGGACCATGAGGCTGGCGGCGAACAGCGCAAGAACCGACTTGCCGCGTAGCCCTAAGGCGCGCCCCATGTTGTCTCCGGCTGCATATCGTTACTGGGTGATAGAAAGTGTCAAGCTGCATCTGTAGCGAATATCACGAGTGCTGCAGCTTGCTGAAATATTGACAAAAAGAAATTTTGACAGCGATTGCCCCTGCTGGCAATCCGGATTTTCAAACAACCCGGAAAAGCCGCCGGGTTGCCTTGCCATCCTAGATCAGCCCGTCAACCCGAACTGCCAGCCGAAGAATGCGATCAGCGCCACCGCGATGGTTAGCAATTGATGGCGAGTCGCCGCGCACACCAGCACCGCCACGACGGAGGCTACCAGCTGCGGATTGCGCCAGCTCAGCTCGATACCGGCGCCGTGCGGCGCGAGCACCATCGGCACGATGATCGCCGTCAGTACCGTGACCG
>JAEZVM010000333.1 GCA_023420795.1 Pseudomonadota bacterium | reverse complement strand
GCGATGCTGCTCCGGCAGTTTCTGGTCGGCCTGATGCTGCTGCGCGAAGTCCTGCGCGACCCGCTGCAGCCGCTCGACGAAGGCGGGCGCAAGACTCTTGCTGATCGAGCCGTGCACCAGCAGCAGCGATTCCGCCTCCTTGTCGAAGCCGCCGGAAAAATAATCGAGCAGCGCATGCTCGCGGAAGAAGTTCATCACCGGGCCGTGCGGCCGCCAGCGGAAGGTCTTCGCCAGCTTGAGCCGGTAGCGGTTGAGCGGACGCAGCTCGATGATGCCGAGCCGGTCGAGCTGTGCGAGGCATTTGATCGTTTCGGCCTCGGTCAGCCGGTAGTGCGCGGTCATCTGTTCCAGCGTCCACTGGCTCAGCACGCAGATCGCAACCAGCAGCAGCTTCTTGTCGGCCACCACCGCCTTCTCCTGCGCGAGCGTCAGCTCCGCCAGCAGTGGCTGCGCATCGGCGACGCGCCGCGCGAGTTCGGCGAAGTCGAGCTTCAGAGCATTGCAGATCGCATCGACACGTGACAGCGGCATTTCGCCCTTTGCCAGCATGCGCTTGACGCTGGATTCGGAGATGCCGAGCTTGCGGGCGAGATCGGCATAGGTCATGCCGGCTGACTTCAGTTCATCCTTGATGGCGGCGACGAGATTGGCGGTGGTGGACATGGAGGGCGCATTTAATGCTACCGGCGGTAGCGTCGGGTGAGGATGGTATCGAAATTCGTCACGGAATGCGCGCCTGCGTGTATATTCATGCCACTTTGTCTATTGCCGCACCTTGACCGGTCCGTTCCTTCGGACCTGTCATCCCGAGCAGGGCGAGGGATCTCGAACGTCTGCAGGAGAGCGAATAAGCGAGATCCTCACATCCGTTCGGGTTGACAGGGGGCGGCAGTCTTATAAACCAGAGGTGAAAAATGGAACACCCAGCCGCCACTACCCAACGAGACACCAGTACTGCCGAATCCGGCATGCACGCCGATCATCCCAACCAGTTCGCGCTGCTGCGACAGCGCCGCTTCGCTCCCTTCTTCTGGACTCAGTTTTCCGGCGCGGCGAACGACAACCTGTTCAAGTTTGCCTTCACGGTGATGGTCACCTACCAGCTGCAGATCAGCTGGATGCCGCCGGCGATGGCTGGACTGGTGATCGGCGCGCTGTTCATCCTGCCTTATTTGCTGTTCTCGGCAACCAGCGGCCAGATCACGGACAAATACGAGAAGACCCGCATCATCCGTTTCGTGAAGAACCTGGAGATCGCGATCATGGCGCTCGCCGCCTGGGGCTTCCTGAACGAGCAGGTGCTGGTGCTGCTGGCCTGCACCTTCCTGATGGGCCTGCATTCCACGCTGTTCGGGCCAGTCAAGTTCGCCTATTTGCCGCAGGTGCTGAACGAGCGCGAACTGACCGGTGGTAACGGCATGGTGGAGATGGGGACCTTCGTCGCGATCCTGCTCGGGAACATCGTCGGCGGCCTGCTGATCGCGGTGCCGGAAGTCGGCCGCATGCAGGTGGCGATCGGTTGCATCGCCGCTGCGATAGTTGGTCGTGCGGTTGCGCAGTTCATCCCGGCTGCGCCGGCCACCGATCCCGGGCTGAAGATCAACTGGAATCCGGTCAGCGAGACCTGGCGCAACCTGAAGATGGCGCATCAGAGCCCGGTGGTGTTCCGCTCGCTGCTCGGCATTTCCTGGATGTGGTTCTTCGGCGCGGTCTTCCTCAGCCAGTTCCCGAGTCTCGCGCGCGACGTCCTGCACGGCAACGAGCAGGTCGCTTCCTTCCTGCTGGTGGTGTTCTCGATCGGCATCGGCGTCGGCTCGCTGCTATGCGAAGTGCTGAGCCGCCGCCATGTCGAGATCGGCCTGGTACCGCTGGGCGCGATCGGCATGAGCGTGTTCGCAATCGACCTGTATTTCGCCACGCGGGCGCTGCCGCCGTCGGAAATATTGGTGCTCGGCGAGTTTGTCGCGCGGCCGTATCACTGGCGCGTGATGGCCGACCTTGCGCTGCTGAGCCTGTTCGCCGGCCTGTACAGCGTGCCGATGTATGCGCTGATCCAGTTGCGCTCGCAGCCGACGCATCGCGCCCGCATCATCGCCGCCAACAATATCCTGAACGCGCTGTTCATGATCGCCAGCTCGGTGATCGTCGGCCTGCTGCTGAAGGCCGGTTTCACGATTCCGCAGATTTTCCTCGCGGTCGGCATCGCCAACGCAGTGGTGGCGACGTACATCTTCCTACTGGTGCCGGAATACCTGCTGCGCTTCGTCGCCTGGGTACTGTCGCACATCGTGTACCGTTTCCGCGTGAAGGGCGACCAGCATATCCCGACTGAAGGAGCGGCCGTCCTGGCGTGCAACCACGTCAGCTTCGTCGATGCGGTGCTGCTGATGGCGGCGTCCCCGCGTCCGATCTACTTCGTGATGGACCACCGCATCTTCCGCATTCCGCTGCTCGGCGCGCTGTTCCGGCTGGCGAAGGCGATTCCGATCGCGCCGCGCGCGGAAGACCCGCAGACCTACGATCAGGCTTTCGAGCGTGCTGCGCAGGTGCTCCGGGAAGGCGACCTGCTGGCGATCTTTCCCGAAGGTGGGTTGACGCGCGACGGAACGCTGCAGCAGTTCAAGGGCGGCATCATGAAGATACTGGAGCGCGCGCAACAGGATGATGTTGCGCCGCCCGTGGTGCCGATGGCGCTGACCAATCTGTGGGGCTCCTTCTTCAGCCGCATCGAAGTCGTCGATGGCAATCGCGTCGCGATGGTGCGGCCGTTCCGGCGCGGCATGTTCAGCCGCGTTGGCCTCAACATCGGCCAGCCGGTGCCTGCCGCGCAGGTACAGCCGGAACTGCTGCGCGAACAGGTTGCAGCCCTGCTTGCACGGGAGTGAGTATCGTTAAACGATACTGAATAGTCCAATAAAGTAAACCGGAATCATATACTGAGCTTTTTGCCAAGACGTCGGCAACACTCCTCTCACCCCGACCAAACCAAGAGAGGAGAAAAATGAAAGTTCTGATTCACCGTGATTCCGGCGCCTGGCAACTGCAGGTCTGGATTTCCTTCGCGATTGCCGTGTTTCTGTGCGGCGTAGGCCTGGCGTACCTGCCAGGCAAAGACCTTGACCGCGTGTTCATGGTCATGGGCTATTTCTTCTGCCTGACCAATGCCTTCGTGCTGGCGAAGTTCGTGCGCGACGCCGAAAAGAGCCGCATCGAAGGCAAAGCCGCCGATACGCCGCTGTTCAAGTATGTGGTCTGGAGCGGTTTCTTCCTTGCGATGTCCCTGACCGGCTGGGGCCTGTTGCGCATGGAGATCAATGAAACCTACAAGGCTTTCCTCGGCGTGAGCTGGCTGTACCTGATTACCAGCACGTTTACCCTCGCCAAGACCCTGCGCGACCGGCATGAAGCCGATCTCGCCGAGCTGCGCAATACACCTCGCAACAACCAAGCAGCCTGATTCCCACACACAGGAGACACCCATGAAAACCAGATTTATTGCTGCACTGATTGCATCTGTTTTCCTTCTTTCCGGCACGCCGCACGTACAGGCGCAAAGCGATGCCTCCGCTGTGAGCGCGGCATCGGCGCTGCCGGTGGCATCCGTCGTCGTGGCCTCCGGCGCTGCCGCCGGCTCGGTGCTTGCTGCGCCGGCCATCCTGTCAACGGCAGGCGCGGTGCTCGTCGTCAAGGCGGTTGAGGCAAGCGCCCGTGGCACCGTGCTCGCGCTGGAAAGCGCTTCCGATGGCGCGCGCGTCAGCCTGGAAATCGCCGGCAATGGCCTTGCCGCTTCCACGCTGGCGGTGGGATCGGTTGTCACCGTGGGCGTCATCGGCGCAGGCGTGGTGCTGTCTGCCGCCGGTGAAGTGATTGCCTTCCTTCCGAATGCGCTCGGCAACGCGTTGTTGCACAACGAGCAGCTCACCTACTGAGGCGATCATGCGCAAGATATTCCAGATAACCGCAATCCTGATTTTTATCTTCGGTGTGCTGACCGCCAATGCGCATGCCGGACGTTCCTGCGAAGAAAAGAAGCTCTCCCCACAAACGCTGGAGCGCGGGCTGCTGCTGGCCGAGAATACGTTGAAGGCGCTTGAAGCCGGCGAACACAAGGTGGTGGTACTGGCGCGCGCCGGCCAGGACCTGACGAAATACGGCGTGCATTATTCCCATGTCGGCTTCGCATACCGGCAGCCGGATGGGAGGGGCGGTCACGTATGGCGCGTGCTGCACAAGCTGAATCACTGCGGCACCGATGTTGCGGCGATCTACCGGCAAGGTCTCGGCGAATTCTTCCTCGACGACTTGTGGCGCCATGAAGCTGTCTTAGCCGTGCCGTCGCCGGAAGCGCAGGAACGCCTGCTCGCGCTGCTTCTCGACGAGCGGCAATCGCTGCGGATGCATCACAAGCCGTACAGCATTGTCAGCTATGCATGGGGCCGCAAGTACCAGCAATCCAACCAGTGGGCGATGGAGACCATGGCGGCGGCAATGGAACCGGCCGTCCGGTCGCGCGCCCAGGCGCAGGCCTGGCTGCAGCTGCGCGGCTACGAGCCTGCGACGCTCAGGCTGGATGCGCTGACCCGCCTCGGCGGGCGGATCAGCGCCGCCAATGTGGCCTTTGACGATCATCCGGCGGCTAAGAGATTCAGCGACCGGATCGAGACGGTGACGGCTGACTCGGTGCTGAAGTGGCTGGAGAGTTCGGAGCTGGGCGGCCCGCTCGTGCACATTGGCCCGCGGCAGAAGGGCAGATGAAGTTTTCCCTTCGCGATGGGTGCTGCTGTTGTCACCGAAATATGGGTTCTGGTTTCCTCCTTTTTATGCGAATATGGAATCAGCACCTGCCATCAGTGATAGGGCGTGCCATCCACCGGTTCACACTCTGAAACCGACGGATGAAACGCCCTGGCCGGTTGCGAAAAAGGAGCTTCTATGTCGTTCGATATGCCGATCTCGGGCATCATCCGCCCCGAGATTCTTCAATGTCCACCGCACACGCCAATCAGCGAGGCAGCCCATCGCATGAACCAGACCGGATGCGGTTCCATCCTCGTCGTCGAGCATGGCGAGGTGGCCGGCATCTGGACCCGGCGCGACGCGCTGCACATCGACCTGAAGGATCGCGCAGCGCTCGATACACCGGTGTCGTCCGTCATGAGCAGGCCGGTCGCGACGCTGGCGGCGGATACCTCGATTGCCAGCGCCTCGCTTTTTTTTATTCAGAACAGCATCCGGCATGCGCTAGTAGTCGATGAATCCGGCCATCCCATGGGCATGCTCAGCCAGACCGATGTGGTCGGGCTTCCCAGCATCGAACTTGATGTCACGCTGAAGAAAGTCGGGACACTGCTCAGCCGACCGACCCTGACCATTCCCGCCGGGCTTGCGCTAGCCGAAGTGGCGAAGATGATGGCGATGCATCGTCATGATGCCGTCGTGGTGGACTTTGGTGACGAACTGGGCATTCTCACGGAGCATGATGTGCTTGCCGCGCTCAGCCGCAAGGAGATTCATGTCGAAGCCGGCCAGGTGGCGACGCGTCCCATGATCAGCGTGGATGCGGAAACCAGCCTGATCCTGGCGCGCGCCATCTGCGCGGAAAAAGGCATTCGCCATCTTGGCGTCACCGGCGCGCATGGCGTCGTGCTCGGCGTGCTGTCTCACAGTGAAGTGCTCGCCAGTTTCGAGCGCGACTATGTCGATGCGCTGCAAAGCGCGCTGGTCGAGTACAAACAGCGTCTGGCGAAGTCCGATCAGGAACTACTGCTGGCCCGCCAGGTATTCGATGCAACCGGCGAGGGCATCATGATTACCGATGCGGACGAAGTCATCCGCACCGTCAACCCAGCCTTCTGTCGTATCACCGGCTACTCGCGCGAGGAAGTGATCGGTAAGACGCCGGGCATGCTGCGCTCCGGCCGACATCCGGATTCCTTCTATGCCGATATGTGGGCGGCCCTGGAAGCGGAGGGGCACTGGGAAGGCGAGATCTGGGATCGGCGCAAGAATGGAGAGGTCTTCCCGAAGCTGCTGTCGATCCGCGCTCTGACTGATGAGGCCGGCGCAGTCAATTCCTACATCGGCACCTTCTCCGACCTGACTGAACAGAAGCGGGCCGAGCTGGAGCGCAAGGAAAGCGAGCAGCGGATGCGGGAAGTGATGTCCGTGCTCGGCGACGGCGTCATGGTCATCGACGATGCCGGCCGGCTCGTCTATCTCAATCCCGCCGGCGAGGCGATGCTGGGCTGGCGCATGGAAGAGCTCGTCGGCAAGAATGCTCATGCCACATTCCACTACAAGCGCCCGGACGGAACGCCGGTGCCGGCCGAAGAGTGGCCGGTGCATCGTGCGCTAGGCGGCGGCCAGATTTACAGGGCTGCCGAGGACTATTTCATGCGCAAGGATGGATCGCTGCTCCCGGTCTCGACCGTGGCAAGCCCGGTCATGAAGAACGATGTCGTCACCGGTGCGGTGGCAAGCTTCCATGACGTTTCGGACCGCATCGAAGCAGAGCGCTCCATCCGCGAGAGCGAGGAACGCTATCGTGCGCTGTTCAACGGCAGCAGCGACGCGATCTTCGTGTGCCTGCTGACGCCGGAAGGCCTCAGCAGGCTGGT
>JAEZVM010000067.1 GCA_023420795.1 Pseudomonadota bacterium | reverse complement strand
CGCGGTCACCTTGGTGAAGCCGATGATGCCGTGCTTTGCCGCGACGTATGCCGACTTCTGCGCGGAGCCGACCAGTCCATGCACCGAGGCTATGTTGAGAATGCGCCCCCAGTTTTTCGCCTTCATCAAGGGCAGAGCAAGGCGCGTGGTGTGGAACGCCGAGGTCAGGTTGATGGCGATGATGGCATCCCATTTTTCAACAGGAAAGTCCTCGACATTGGCGACATGCTGGATGCCGGCGTTGTTGACCAGGATATCTACTCCACCGAACTGTTCAGCGGCAAATTTCATCATGGCTTCGATTTCGGCCGGCTTCGACATGTCGGCATTGTGATACGCGGTTTTTACGCCGAACTCTTCGCGCACCTTGGCTTGCAGCGCTTCAATCTCCTTGATGTCACCGAAACCATTGAACACGATATTTGCGCCCTGTGCGGCGAACGTTCTGGCGATTCCCAGGCCGATGCCCGAGGTGGAGCCGGTGACCAGCGCTGTTTTTCCTTTGTGCATAGTGCCCTGCATGATGTCCTCTGGATGAAATTTGTAATGACGATGAACTTAAGTAGGATTTTAAGCGGAACGACCAGTAAAATGTGCGAATGACAAGCGGATAAGCACTGCGAGACAACATGACCCAGGCCCAGATCAAAACCGTCCAATGCCTGTCTCCTGTCGGCCTGCACAAGATGGCCTACAAGGAATGGGGTGATCCGCAGAATCCGAAGGTGCTGCTCTGCGTGCACGGACTGACGCGTGTCTCGGACGACTTTGACAAGCTGGCGCGGGAATTGTGCCGGGAATACCGGGTGGTTTGCCCGGATGTGGTCGGGCGTGGCCGTTCCGACTGGTTGCGTGATCCGCAGTACTACCAGGTGCCGCAGTATGTAAGCGACATGGTGACGCTGCTTGCGCGCCTGAATGCGGAAACGGTGCACTGGTTCGGCACCTCGATGGGCGGCCTGATCGGCATGGGGCTCGCATCACTGAAGCACAATCCGATAAGCAAGCTTGTACTCAATGACGTAGGCCCGGCGCTCAATCCGGAAGCGTTGGCGCGCATCGGAAGCTATATCGGTGAGGCAATCCGGTTTCCGAGCTTTGATGAAGCTGCCCGATACATCAGGGAGATATCCCGTTCGTTCGGCCCGCACTCCGACGAAGAATGGCACAAGTTTACGTCGGATGTATTGCGGCAGGATGCAGATGGACAATGGATACGACATTACGATCTCGCTCTTGCCAAGCCATTCAAGAATTCAACGCCGGAAAGTCTCAAGCATGCGGAAACCATGCTATGGATGGCGTACGATGCGATTTCCTGCCCCACGCTGCTGGTGCGCGGCGCGGAATCCGATCTGCTGTCGCACGAAGCCGCGCACGTCATGACCGCCCGCGGCCCGAAGGCAAAGCTGGTGGAGTTGGCAGGCGTCGGACACGCACCTACCTTCGTGCATGAGGATCAGATCGCTGTTGCGAGAGAATTTCTGCTCGCATGAAGATACTGTATTGGAAAACATGGATATCAAACGTTTACATGTAGGGAAGACATTGTCCGAAGTGGCGATTCACAATGGCACGGTCTATCTGGCCGGTCAGATTGCGGAGGACCTGTCGCAGGACATCGCAGGCCAGACATGGGAGGTGCTTGGGCATATCGACCGTCTGCTGGCCGAAGCAGGCAGCGACAAGTCGCGTATCCTGATGTGCCAGATATTCATCGCCGACATGAAGCATTTCGATGGCATGAATAAAGTGTGGAATGAATGGGTTGCGGAAGGCAACTCGCCCCCACGCGCAACGGTCGAAGCCCGGCTTGCCAAACACGAATGGCTGGTGGAAATGGTCGTCACCGCCGCCCAAAAATAGAAGTCACATGGTTTCGATAGCAGCAACGCAGAGCGATACGCATGCCCAGTTGTCTTCCGGCCTGACGGCGGAAGATACCGCGCGCCTGATGGAGGTGCTCGACTTCATCGAGCCCGTCTATCGCGGCAAGAGCGTGACGACCGGGCAGGATGCGTTCGATTTCGCCCGGGGTGTCGTGGTCACGCTCGCACAGCTCAATACCGATGCTGATACGCGGATTGCCGGCCTGCTGTTCGAATTGCCGGCGATTGATCGCAAGCTGGCCGAATCCATCGAGCCGCGTTTCGGAAAGGAGATTGCCGATCTGGTGAGCGGCATCCGGCAGTTGATGCGCTTGCATGACCAGACCTTCGGTTATCAGGAACTCGGCGGCAAGAATGCATCACAGCAGGCGTCGGAACAGCTGGAAGCCTTGCGCAAGATGCTGCTGGCGATGGCTTCGGATATGCGCGTGGTTCTGGTGCGCCTCGCATCGCGCGTGACGACGCTGCGCTATTTCGCCGAAATCAAGCTCGAAAATGATCGCACGCACGACTATGCGTCCGTAACGCTCGACCTCTATGCGCCGCTGGCAAACCGTCTCGGGGTATGGCAGTTGAAGTGGGAGCTGGAAGATCTTGCTTTCCGCTTCCTTGAGCCCGCGGCGTACAAGCGCATCGCCAAGATGCTGGAGGAAAAGCGCATCGAGCGCGAGAGCTTCGTCGGGGGCTCGATCTCGCGCCTGAAGTCGGAACTGGCAGCCGCAGGCATCAAGGCCGATGTGTATGGCAGGCCTAAGCATATCTACAGCATCTGGAACAAGATGCGCGGCAAGTCCCTCGACTTTTCGGAACTCTATGACGTGCGGGCATTTCGCGTCATCGTCGATGATGTGAAGACCTGCTATGCAGTGCTTGGGCTGGTGCACGACATATGGACGCCGATACCGGAAGAGTTCGACGACTATATTTCGCGTCCCAAGCCGAACGGCTACCAGTCGCTGCATACCGTCGTGGTGGCCGAGGATGGCCGCCCGCTGGAGGTGCAGATCCGTACTCATGAGATGCACCGCTTCGCCGAATATGGAGTGGCCGCACACTGGCGTTACAAGGAAAGCGGCGGTTCCAGTTTTTCGGCGCAGAAGTACGACGAGAAAATCGCGTGGCTGCGCCAGCTACTCGCATGGAAGAGCGAAGTGGCGGACACGGTGGTCGGCCAGGAAGAGGAAGTGCAGCGCGAATGGGTGGAAAAGCTCAAGTCGGCGGCGCTCGATGACCGCATCTATGTGCTGACGCCGCAGGCGCGCGTCATCGAATTGCCGAATGGCGCGACGCCGATCGACTTCGCTTATCACCTGCATACGGATGTTGGTCATCGCTGCCGTGGTGCGCGCGTCGATGGCGCAATGGTGCCGCTGAACACGCCGCTCAAGAACGGCCAGACGGTGGAAATCATCACTGCACGAGGAAGCGCGACCGGTCCTTCGCGTGACTGGCTCAGCCCGGGTTATGTTGCCAGCCCGCGAACCCGCGCCAAAGTGCGCTCATGGTTCAACGCGATCGAACAGCAGGAAACGCTGTCGCGCGGGCGGGGTCTGGTCGAAAAGACACTGCAGCGAGAGGGAAAGACTGCGATTAATCTGGAAGAACTGGCGCACAAGCTCGGCTTCCCGAAAGTCGATGAACTGTTCCTGTCCGTGGGCAAGGAAGAATTCAGCCTACGCAATATCGAGCATGTGCTGCATGCGGATGATGCGCAAAAGGATGCCGAGAAAGCGCTTGCGAACGATGCCGTGGTGCCGAACAAGAGCCGTGCATCCAGCGTTACGCAGGGAGGGCGTTCTGGCGTTCTGGTGGTCGGCACCGAGGGCTTGATGACGCAGCTTGCACGATGCTGCAAGCCGGCGCCGCCGGATGACATCGTCGGTTTCATCACGCGTGGCAAAGGTGTGTCCATCCACCGGGCGAACTGCAAGAATCTGGCGCAGATGCGGATGAACGCTCTGGAGCGCGTGATCCAGACGACATGGGGACAATCCGCAAAGGACACCGTCTATCCGGTCGATATCTTCATTCTTGCAAACGACCGGCAGGGACTTCTGCGGGATATCTCGGAAATTTTCTCGCGCGAGAAGATCAATGTGATCGGCGTCAGCACGCAGAGCGCGAAAGGGCAGGCGCGCATGTCGTTCACCGCGGAGATTCCATCAACCGCGCAATTGCAGAAGGCGCTCATGATCATCCGGGATGTGAACGGCGTACTGGAAGTGCAGCGGCAATAATCGATAGAGCAGATTCGGTCTCGCGTCAGTTGCCGGCAGTGCGCAGGTCGGCAACCGGCTCCCGTCCGAAACGCTCGCTCAGCAGATAATCAACCAGATGCCTTGCGCAGACCTGCGGACTGACGAGCTCGCCGTTGCGCTTCAGCATGTCGAAGCGTTCCCGGATGGGGAATTGTTCCAGCGAAGTAGCGCGTATCTCGGCCTGCATGTCGGTATCCACCACACCCGGGGCAAGACTGCAGATCCGCAATGCGCTTGTCTTGTCCAAGGTGACGGCACGCGCATGCTGGTCGAGTGCTGCCTTCGTCGCGCAATAGACGCTCCAGCCAGGATAGGCGCTACGACCCGCACCACTGGATACATGGAGTATGCGCCGGTCGATTGCATCGGGAGTCGCCGCAACCATTGCGTTTGCCAGCATCATTGGGCTGGCGATATTCAATGCGATTGCGCGTCCGATCACGGTTGCGTCCTGCGTGCCGAGAGGGCCGACCGGCTGTACCGTTCCGGCATTACTGATGAGCAGGGCGGTCTTGCACCCGTCCAGAAACCGGCGCAATACATCGCCTGCAAGCCATGCGGCTACTGCGGCTGAATCCGACAGATCGAGTTCGCATTGCTCATGCGTTTCGGGAAAGCGCTTTCCGAGTTCCGTATTGCTGGCTCTCGCGATGCCCAATACAGGAATTTTTCGCATAAGAAGATCCTCGCATATGGCAGCGCCCAAGCCGCGCGTATGCCCGGTAAGAATGGCTTTCATGGTCGATTCCCGCAGGCAGATTTCAATAGAGGAGATTGTAAATCTCGCAGCTGGGATTTACTCATTGGAGCGAAGTTGCTCAGGCGCCAGATTGCGGAGCTAGCGGTTGGGTCTTTCCGACGAAAGCCCGGCCTTGTGCGCTGGTTCGCGTCTAAAGAGGACGATGATCGCGAAGATTCCGGCCGAGCCGAAACAGGCATCTGTAACGGGTTCCAGAGCGCTAAATATGCCGGCCACGCTGGCGTCCACCACTGAGCCGAATTGCTGGGTAATCCACAGGAATATGCCCGCCAATGCAAAGCCCGCTGCCCACTGTCCGAAGAATCGTGCAGTCGCGGCCCGGGAGCTGAGCTGGCGTACGGGCTGCCAGGGCAAGGTTCTCGCCAGCCTGGAACCGATGCGCTTGGCCGCAGCCCACAGGAGCCCGGCCAGAAAGCCGAACCAGAAGGCGCATTCTGCGAAGAGCGTCCAGACGCTACGGACAAAGTCGCGGACGTCCATGCTGCCGCTGCCTTCCGGCCAGATGGCGATCATGATGCCGGCTGCGACTGCGGATCCTGTTGCTATCCATACCGAAATGAGGAAATGGCTCTTCCAGTAGAGGAATTCCGCATCAACATCACCATTGATTCCCAATCGCTGCAAGAAGCTGGCCGCCATTTTTGTCTCCGATGCCTGTCTAGTCGTTATCCACGGTAGAGTCATGTGCAGAGGCGGGATTCAATTTTCTTTTTGTGATTCATCAAGGGAGCGGGAAGTAAGCTATCTTTGTCGGGGTTGATGATCGCAGCAATGTGGCAGGCGAATCGCGCGCAACAATGACAAGCATGGACTCGGAAAAACTCCAATTACTGACGACTCGTGAAATGCCTTACGGGAAATACAAGGGGCGCTTGATTGCGGATTTGCCGGGGCATTATCTCGGCTGGATGGCCCAAGAAGGTTTTCCGAAAGGCGAACTTGGCAGCCTTCTGGCACTGATGTATGAGCTGGACCATAATGCATTGAGACATTTGCTCGATCCCTTGCGAGAGCGCTAGAAGGCGCGTCATCGCATGCTCCTCATACCGATCGGCTAGAAGCATACAAGGACATATCACGATGGCGATGAACGACACTTATGCAAGCGTGGAACCGGCTCGCTCCGAGGTGGATGTGCTCGATGGTCCGACAGTGATTGAATTCGGCGCGCCGTGGTGCGGATACTGTCAGGCTGCGCAGCCGTTGCTCGCTTCTGCCTTTTCAGCTTATCCGGATATACGCCACATAAAGATCGAAGATGGCAAGGGGCGGCCGCTCGGCCGATCATTCCGGGTAAAACTGTGGCCGACGCTGGTATTTCTGGATAAGGGCAGGGAAGTCGCCCGGCTGGTGCGACCGACCAGTGCAAACGCGATTGAACAAGCGCTGGAGCAGATCAGGCGGATTCAATAAAAGCGCGGAACCGGCTTTCCGGTCCGTTGCGATGAAGCGTTCAAAAGAAGAGCGTTACAGGAAATACTCCGCGACCCAGACAATCAAGCCAATGCTGACAGCGGAAGACAAGGCAATACAGACAACAGCATGAAGCTTGTTGAAGTTAAAGCGTACTTTCGGTGCAGACGCCACGGCTTCCTGAGTTGAACTGTCCATCGGATCGTGTTGAGTGGATGAAGGTAATTGCCTCGGCTCATTTTATCCAAACGAAACGGCCGATCAATAGGCGGTTCAACAACTCTGTTGGACGCTCAATTGATAACGATCAATGAAGCAGTAGATAGAAGCGGAACCGAAGGCGGAAAAAAGAAAGCCCGCGAACCTTGCGGTTTGCGGGCTAAATCCAATTCAAGAAGATTGGAGGAGACGGAAGAAACTATATCGCCCCAGAAAGCACGTGTCCGCTTTATTATGGCAATAACAGTTATTTATGTCGTTTATATCTTGCGTCTCTGCTTCGAGGGAGCATTGCACGGTTTTCGTGGCGGCTTGAAGGATTTGGAAGGAGTTCTGGCGCAGCTTCCTCGTTTATCAGAT
>JAEZVM010000297.1 GCA_023420795.1 Pseudomonadota bacterium | reverse complement strand
GCCGGAATCTGCATGTTGCGTTCGGTGAGCACCCACGCTCCCATTTCACGGTCGAGCGTGAAGCACTGCACGCCGTTGCCGGTGGTGAGCACCAGCAGGGTCTGCGGGCCATAGACCGCATAGCCTGCCGCAACCTGCTTGCTGCCCGGCTGCAGAAAGGCTTCCTCGGTCGGCTCGCCCATGCCTTCTGGCGCCTTCAGCACCGAGAAGATGGTGCCGATGGTGACGTTGACGTCGATATTGGAAGAGCCATCGAGCGGATCGAACAGCAGCAGGTACTCGCCCTTCGGATAGCGGTTCGGGATCGGATGGATGGTTTCCATTTCCTCGGACGCCATCGCCGCCAGATGGCCGCCCCACTCGTTCGCCTGCAGCAGCATCTCGTTCGACAGCACGTCGAGTTTCTTCTGCACTTCGCCCTGCACGTTCTCGCTCTCGGCGCTGCCGAGCACTTCGCCGAGAGCGCCCTTGCCGACCGCGTGGCTGATGGCTTTGCATGAGCGTGCGACCACTTCGATCAGCAGCCGCAGCTCGGCCGGGATGTTGTTGTGCAGTCGTTGTTCTTCGACCAGATATTGAGTGAGACTGACTCTTTTCATGAGTGTTCCAGTAATGAAGAGGGATTAATTGGCGAGTGATTTGGTGACGACCTCAAGCACGTCCTTCGACAGGGACTTCGCGCCGGCAACCTGCTGCAATGCGGCGCGCATCTTTTCCTGCAGTGCCGGGGCGTACTTGCGCCAGCGGTCGAGGCTGCGTGCGAGACGCGCTGCAACCTGAGGGTTGAGCGCATCGAGCGCAACGACCTGCTCGGCCCAGAATTCATAACCGCTGCCGTCAGCTGCATGGAATTGCGAAGGATTGCCGTTGCAGAAGCTGAATAGCAGGCTGCGCGCACGGTTCGGATTCTTCAGCGTAAAAGCGGGATGCCTCATCAGCGCGCGCACCGCGCTCACATCGGTCGTGCGCGCCATCGCCTGCAGCGAGAACCATTTGTCGATCACGAGCGCCTCATGCTCGAAGTCGGCGTAGAAGCGATCCAGCGCATCATCCTTCCCCGGCGCGCTGCTATTGGCGAGCGCCGCCAGCGCCGCGATCCGGTCGGTCATGTTATTGGCGTTGTCGTACTGGGTCTGCGCCAGCAGATGGACATCAGCATCGTCAAGTTCCAGCAGATACGACAGCGCGAGATTCTTCAGTCCGCGCTTGCCAGCCGATTCCGCATCGGGGCTGTATTCGCCCGGCGTGCGGTTCGACTGATAAGCAACCTGCCAGTCGAGGCGCAGTGCGGACGCGATCGAGCGCCGCAGGAACTGCCGCACCGCGTGGATCGCATGCGGGTCGATCACCGCCATCTGCTCCGCGATCACGGTCTCCGAAGGCAGCGTCAGCGCCAGTTCGCGAAAGGCCGGATCGAGCGCGGTGTCGTTGAGCGTGCTGCGGAAAATCGCCGTCAGCACGCTGTCCTTCAGCTCCGCGTCGCTCAGCGCATGGTCTGCCTGTACCGCTTCGGTCAGAGCCAGCATGCGTCGCGTCGCGAGGCGCTGGCCGGCTTCCCAGCGGTTGAACGCATCGCTGTCGTGCGCCATCAGGAACGCGAGTTCCGCATCGGTGTAATCGATGTCGAGAACCACAGGCGCGGAAAAATTGCGCAGCACCGATGGCACCGGCTGCTCCGGCACATTGATGAAATGGAAGGTGCGGCTTGGCTGCGTCAGTTCCAGCACCATCGTGGTCGGTGCAGAGCCTTCCTGTTCGCCGTCGCTGTCTTCCAGTTGCAGCGGCATGTCGCGCCCGCTGCTATCGAGCAGGCCGATCGCAACCGGAATATGGAACGGCTGCTTCTCCGGCTGGCCGGGAGTCGGCGGGCAGGACTGTGTCAGCGTCACCGCATAGGTCCGCGCGGTCTCATCGTAGTGCGTCTCCACCTTCACATGCGGCGTGCCGGCCTGGCTGTACCAAAGCTCGAACTGCGACAGGTCACGGCCGTTGGCATCGGCCATCGCGGCGCGGAAATCGTCGCATTCGACCGCCTGTCCGTCATGCCGCTGGAAATACAGGTCCATGCCCTTGCGGAAGCCGTCGCGGCCGAGCAGGGTCTGGTACATGCGCACCACTTCCGAGCCCTTTTCGTAGATCGTGACGGTGTAGAAGTTGTTGATCTCGACATAGGAATCGGGCCGCACCGGATGCGCCATCGGGCCGGAATCTTCCGGAAACTGCGCCTGGCGCAGCACGCGCACATCCTCGATGCGCTTGACGGCGCGGCCGCTCGGCGTGCCGATCATGTCGGCGGAAAATTCCTGATCGCGGAAAACCGTCAGGCCTTCCTTCAGCGACAGCTGGAACCAGTCGCGGCATGTGACGCGGTTGCCGGTCCAGTTGTGGAAGTATTCATGGCCGACCACCGATTCGATGCCGGCGTAGTCGGCGTCGGTGGCGACGCGCGGATTGGCGAGCACATACTTCGTGTTGAAGATGTTCAGGCCCTTGTTTTCCATCGCTCCCATGTTGAAATCGCCCACCGCGACGATCATGAAGCGGTCGAGGTCGAGTTCCAGCCCGAAGCGTTCCTCGTCCCAGCGGATGCTGTTCTTCAGCGAATCCATCGCATGCTGCGTCTTGTCGAGATTGCCGTCTTCGACCCACACCTGAAGCAGCACTTCGCGACCGGATTTCAGCGCGTATTTTTCTTCCTGGCAGACCAGTTTGCCGGCGACCAGCGCGAACAGGTACGACGGCTTCTTGAACGGGTCTTCCCATACCGCGTAATGCCGGCCGTCGCCGAGCTCGCCTTCTTCGACCAGATTGCCGTTCGACAGCAGGACCGGATATTTTTCCTTATCGGCGCGCAACATTACCTTGTAGGTCGCCATCACATCAGGACGGTCCGGGAAGAAAGTGATCTTGCGAAAACCTTCCGCTTCACACTGCGTGAAGAAATTGCCGTTGGAGGTGTACAACCCCATCAGCGAGGTATTCAGGTTCGGATTGATCAGGGTTTCGATTTCTAGCGTAACCTCGTCCGGCGGATTGGCGATCTCCAGCCGGCCGTCGAGCAGCGTATAGCCGCGCTTGGTCAGCGTTTTGCCGTTCATGCGCAATTGCACCAGCTGCGCCGGATCGCCGCACAGTACCAGGCTCTTGCTGCGGCTTGCGGGATTGCGCTTCATGCTAAGGCGAGTGGCGACGCGCGTGGCATCCGGGTCAAGGTCGAAGCCCATTTCGACCGTATCGACCAGAAAACTGGGTGGAGTGTAGTCCTTGCGATAAATTGCCTGTGGGGTTTCGGTGCGCATGCGGATATTGAATCGGAGGATAATGATGCAAACCGCGATTTTACCAACCAACGCCTACCGGAGCCTATTCCGATGAAATCATCCTTTGCGCTTTTCGTGGTCGCCTCGGCGGCCCTGCTGGCTTCCTGTACACAGGAGCAACAGAACCAGATCAGCCGCAGCGTACAGAACTGGACCGGCACCAACGGTGTGCTCGAGTTTTACGCGGGCGACAAGCTGGTACGCCGTTTCATTCATATCGACAAGGTTTCCACCGCGATGGGCACCAGCGACAGCGAGCCGCGCTCGTACCGCTATGGTTATGGTGTGCTTGACGAAAACTTCAACATGGTGGCCGACAACGGCGAGAAGAAGGTTTACTTCGAGATCAGTGATTTCAGCTCGAACTACATCTTCTTCGAGAGCCCACGCTGACCCGCCATCGCACGGTGAAGCCGCCTTACAAATATTTACGGAATTTTCATGCCGCTCGTCTATTCTGAATTTCTATTCCAGCCCGTTGGAGAACAGTGATGAAGCGTTCGCTGATTGCCGGCTTTCTGATCGCCTTCAGCGTCCTGCTGGCCGGCTGCGCCAGCACCATCAGAAGCAATGTCACTGCCTTCCATGAATGGCCGTCTTCGCTACCGGACAAGTCGTATGTGTTCGAACGCACCAGGGAGCAGAACGACAGCCTCGAATATCGCAAGTACGAAGATCTGGTGCGTGCCGAACTGAGCCGCCTCGGCTTCATTGAAGCACCGGCGGCAACCAAACCAACGCTCAAGGTCTCGATCGGCTACAGCATCAACGGCCGCGATGTCACCGAGGTGTATCCGGTCGTCGTCAATCCCTATCCCTATTGGTACGGCCCGGCCTGGCGCGGCTACTACGGCCCCGGCTATTACGGACCGTATTACGACCCGTTCTGGTTCGGCCCGCCGGTGGTGGAAAACCGCGTGTCGCAATACCAGCTGTTCAACCGGCAGCTACGCATCGTGATCGCGCGCATGTCCGATGGCAAGAAGCTCTATGAGACCACGGTCGTAAGCGAAGGCACCAATGGCTCGCTGGCCGCGGTGATGCCCTACATGGTACGCAGCGCATTCCAGGATTTCCCCGGCCCCAATGGCGTGCCGCGCCGGATCGAACTGAAGATGGAATAGGTCCAGCTCGAGCGGTATCGTTAAGCGCCTGATTGCTCCAGCGCCGCCGCAAGCAGGTCAATGCTGATGAGGGAAGCCCGGTCTGCGCGCAGAGCTTCCGCCAGTTTCCTGCTCTCCATCGGAAAAACCAGCTGCCCGTGGCGCCCGATAAAGATCAGGCGGCTGCGCCCCGGGCTGATCCATGCCAGTCTGCAATTGACGGTGCCGCCGTTATTGCGCACGAACGTCACCCAATCTCCCGGCGCAAGTGCGTCGATGCGATGCATGAAGTCTGCGAGCGCCGCTTCCTGTTGTTCCAGCGCGCGACGGCTAAGGTAGTGCTCGCTTGCCTTCTGCACCGTATTCATGCGGATTTCCAGCTGATCGCGCGGCGTGAGTCCGGCCGGGCCGCGCATCAGCGCGGCATGACGCTCGGCCAGTGCAACAAAAAACGACTGCCGCTCCTCACCCTCCCATTTGACGACATTGAGCCAAACATTCAACAGGGAAATCAGAGCAGGCAGACGATCGATCAGCGCCTTCCGATCTTCGACGTTGGACTTGGGCTTCACGCTCCAGATCAGATCGTCCATTGCCCTGAGCACGCTCGGCAGCACGTCCGGCCGCGTGTCGCGCACGCCGTAGGCGAATGCCAGCACCCGCGTCCACTGCTCCTGCAGGAAGACTTCGACAAATCCCGCCACCTCGCCGGTCTGGATGCGTGATGCGACATCGTCCTGCGCCAGCTGTTCCGAATGCGCGACGCCCTCCTGCTCGATTGCCACTTCTGTCGCCTCGCGCAGCGCATTGTCCGTTTGGGCCGTCTGCTGTGCCGCCATGGCTTGAAGATCGCGCGTGACGCGCTCGCACAGCTCGGCATGCGCTCCCTCCCGGCATATCTCGCCGACCGCGCCTGCCAGCGCCTGATATGAAGGGTTGT
>JAEZVM010000265.1 GCA_023420795.1 Pseudomonadota bacterium | reverse complement strand
GTCGATACGCGCTTTTCCAGCGGCGTATCGGTGGTACTCTGGCAGCTGACCGGGCTGGTTTCGGTCATGCCGTAGGCGATCGTGATTTCATTCAGGTTCATGTCGCTAACCACGCGCTTCATCACCTCGATCGGGCAGGGCGAGCCGGCCATGATGCCGGTACGCAGCGTCGAAAGATCGAATTCCTTGAAGCGGGGATGGTCGAGTTCCGCGATGAACATGGTCGGCACGCCGTGCAAGCCAGTGCAACGTTCCTGCTGCACCGCCTGCAGCACCAGGAGCGGATCGAAGGCATCGTTTGGATAGACGATGGTCGCGCCGTGCGTGAGGCAGGCGAGGTTGCCGAGCACCATGCCGAAGCAGTGGTACAGCGGTACCGGAATGCAGAGACGGTCCTTCTCGCTCAGGCGCATCGCCTCGCCGATGAAGAAACCGTTGTTCAGCACATTGCGGTGCGTGAGCGTCGCGCCCTTCGGGAAACCGGTGGTGCCGCTGGTGAACTGGATATTGATCGGGTCCTTCGCGTCCAGCGTCGCGCCGATCTGCACCAGACGAGGGTCGTCCGGATTGCCGGTCGCCATCAGATCGGCGAAGCGCATCATGCCCGGCACGTTGTCGTCGCCGAGCTGGATCACAGTCTTCAGCGCCGGCACGCGCTTGGCCTGCAGCTGGCCCGGCGCGCTGGCGGCGATTTCCGGAGCAATCGCACGTACCATTTCCAGATAGTCGCTGGTCTTGAAGGTCGTCATCGTGATCAGCGCCTTGCAGCCGACCTTGTTCAGCGCGTATTCCAGTTCGGCGATGCGGTAGGCCGGATTGATGTTGACCAGTACGATGCCGGCTTTCGCGGTCGCGATCTGCGTCAACAGCCATTGCGCATTGTTGTGCGACCAGATGCCGACGCGGTCGCCCTTCTGCAGGCCGAGGCCGAGCAGCGCGCTGGCAAGGCGGTTCGCCTCGGCCTGCAATTCACGATAGGTATAACGGAGCTGCTGGTGGCACGACACCAGCGCCTCGTTGTCCGGAAAACGGCTGACCATCGCGTCGAAGAAATCGCCGATCGTCTGTTCGATCAACGGCGTTTCGCGACTGCCCTGGTCGTAGCTTGTAACCAACTGCGCCATCTCAAACTCTCCAGTCATTTTGTTTCGGAAAAACTGCCATCCAAGTAAAACCAGCGGCCCGCCTCGCGCACGAAACGGCTGACCTCATGCAGCCGGTGTGCGCGTCCGCCCACCTTGTAGCGCGCGACGAATTCCACCGTCGCTTCGTCGCCGTCCGGCAGATGCCGCTTCACGTCGAGGCTGAGCCATTTCGTCGCCGTGTCATGCTGCAGCTCGGAGCGTTCCGGCCGCGTGCGCGCATGCCAGGTCTGGTGCACATAATCCATCAGACCCATTGCATAGGCGCTATAGCGCGAACGCATCAGCTGTTCGGCGGTTTCCGGCACACCGCCAGCATGGAAGCGCCCGCAGCATTGGACGTAAGCGGAGCCGCCGCACGGGCAGGTTTCTTCCTTCGAATTGCGCGCCATCGGAATTCTTGTTATTTCGGTTTGCTTTCCTTCACGCCTACCGGCGCACCGGATTTCTTCCACGCGCCGAAGCCGCCTTCGATGTGCGCGACCTTCTCCAGCCCCATGTCCTGCACGGTCTTCGTGGTCAGCGCGCTGCGCCAGCCGGCGGCGCAGAAGAAGATGAATTCCTTGTCCTCGCCGAACACCGGCTTGAAGTAGGGCGAATCCGGATCGACCCAGAATTCGATCATGCCGCGCGGCGCGGAAAACGCGCCGGGAATAATGCCGTCGCGTTCCAGCTCGCGCACGTCGCGCACATCGACGAACTGCACCTTCGGATCTTCCAGCTTCGCCTTCGCTTCCTCGACGCTGTAGGTCTTCACCTGCGCCATCGCTTCATCGACCAGCGCCTTGTGTCCTTTTTTCAGTGCCATGATGTCTCCCCCTCTTCTCGTCACATTGATCAGATTGATCCGTTCTTCAGAAATGCCTCGAGCTGGTCGAAGCGGTCGAATCCCCAGAACGGTTCGCCATCCACGATGATGAACGGCGAGCCGAACACGCCGCGCGTCATCGCCGCATCCACGTTGCGCTTCAGATGCTCCTTGATCTCCGGGCTGTTGGCGCCGTCGATCAGCGTCGCGGCATCCGCATGCAATCGGGAGGCAATGCCGGCGATCGCGTAAGGATCGCTGATGTCGGTACCATCGACGAAGTAGGCCCGATACACATCCTGCGCAAAATCGACCGCCTTGGCCGGCCCGTAGTTTTCCTCCAGCCATAACATCGCGCGTGCCGCCAGTTGTGTCGCCAGCGGGAACTTGGCGGGCCGCTGGTAGGCAATACCGTGAAACCGCGCGGTGCGCGCGAAGTCGCGGTACGCGTAGTCACCCTTGAGCGGTACCATCGGCAGTGGCTGGCCTCCCGTCATCTTGAACACCGCACCGAGCAGCACCGGATGCCATTTCACTGTGCGTCCGTACTTCGCGCCCAGCGCCTCAATGCGGGTGGACGCAAAGTAACCGTACGGCGAGGAAAAATCGAAGTAGAAGTCGATGGATGCGGTCATCTCGCGTCCTTTCAGGCCAGTGCGCGACCGATCAGAATTTTCTGGATATCGCTGGTGCCCTCGTAGATCTGGCACACCCGCACGTCGCGATAGATGCGCTCGACCGGGAAATCGCTGACGTAGCCGTAGCCGCCGTGGATCTGGATCGCGTCCGAGCACACGCGCTCGGCCATCTCGCTGGCGAACAACTTGGCCATCGCCGCTTCCTTCAAGCAGGGCTTGCCGGCGTCCTTCAGGCTGGCCGCGTGCAGGATCAGCTGGCGCGCGGCCTCGATCTGCGTCGCCATGTCGGACAGCTTGAACTGCACCGCCTGGTGCTCGAACAGCGGCTTGCCGAAG
>JAEZVM010000217.1 GCA_023420795.1 Pseudomonadota bacterium | reverse complement strand
CCGTCAAAGTTAATGTGTTTCTTAACAATTTGACCTAAATGCCAGATTCATAAGCGCTTTTTTACCTATCCACAAAGTCTGTGGATAACTTTGTGGAGAACCGGCTCTTGACAGCTTCAAACCCTAGATTTCATGCGGCTTTCAACAAACTGCCAAATTGAAAAGCAAAAAATAAGGACTTATAAATCAATTGCTTACAGATTCAGTGCCGAGCTGAAAAATATATTCGAATAATTTTTTATGCTGCGCCGCACCGAGCGGATTTTGTGAATAAGCCCACAGAACCTGCCGGAAAGTGTTTCGCTTTCGATAGCTGCCAGCAGGCTCTTCTCGGGGAGGCGCGTCTTAATTGCCGCTGCGCATTTCGCGGCTGACTGCATGTACTGCATCAACCAGCACGGAGACCGACTCCGGCGGCGTGAATTGCGAAATGCCATGCCCCAGATTGAACACATGGCCGCTGTCGGCACCCGGGCGGCCGAATGACTCCAGCAGCTTGCGCACTTCGGCGCGGATCTGCTCGGGGCCGGCAAACAGAACGTTCGGATCGAGATTGCCCTGCAGGGCGACCTTATGGCCGACGCGCTTGCGTGCGTCGCCTAGATTCACCGTCCAGTCCAGGCCGACCGCATCGGCACCGCTGTCGGCAATCTGTTCCAGCCACAAGCCACCGCCCTTGGTGAACACGATTGCCGGAATCTTCACGCCGTTGTGCTCGCGCTTGAGCTGGCTGACCACCTCGCGCATATATGCGAGCGAGAACTGCTGGTAAATGCCGTCAGCCAGCACGCCGCCCCAAGTATCGAAGATCATCACGGCCTGTGCGCCGGCGTCGATCTGCGCATTCAGGTATTCGGCCACCGCCTGTGCATTGGTCTTGAGGATGTGGTGCATCAGGTCTGGCCGGTTGTACAGCATGGTCTTGACCGTGCGGAAGTCGTCCGAGCCACCGCCCTCGACCATGTAGCAGGCGAGCGTCCACGGGCTGCCGGAGAAGCCGATTAGCGGCACGCGGCCGTTGAGCTCGGTGCGGATCTGGGTGACCGCATCGAACACATATTGCAGCGAGCCGGGTTGCGGTACCTGCAATGCCATCACCGCCTTTTCATCGCGCAGCGGGCGTTCGAATTTCGGGCCCTCGCCTTCGGCGAAATACAGGCCCAGGCCCATTGCATCGGGAACGGTCAGGATATCGGAGAACAGGATCGCGGCGTCTAGCGCATAGCGGTCCAGCGGCTGCAGCGTGACTTCGGTCGCGAAATCCGGGCTCTTGGCCAGACCGAGGAAGGAACCGGCGCGCTTGCGGGTGGCGCAGTATTCAGGCAGGTAGCGCCCGGCCTGGCGCATCAGCCACAGCGGCGTGTAATCGGTCGGTTGGCGCAGCAGGGCGCGCAGGAAAGTGTCGTTCTTCAGAGGGGCAAATTGAGTGGACATAGGAAAATCGCCTTTCAGTAAGCCGCCATTATCGCCGATGCATCGCGCTCCGTGGTCGTTCCTGCGCTATTCCGGTCGAATCCGGGCCGTGCGTCATACCGGCAGCAGCGTACTGCCATGCTCCTCGTCGGCAATGCGGCGGATATAGGCAGCGAAATCCGGGTCTTCACCGCGCAGCAATTGCGGCATCATGAAATAGAAATCCTCGCGGCGGCACCATTCGCGCATGTAGTCATCCCAGGAATTCCAGCGCCGCAGCGCCACGCCCTTCAGATCGGGCTCGTAGGAGACGATGTAGGCGCGCTCGAACAGCGCGATCAGCATTTCAAAAATGATGAGCGTGCGTTCGCGCTGCTCGTCGGTCAGGTCGTTGCGCGTAGTTGCACTGCGCAGTTGCAGATCGGGGTTGTCGAGCACGATTTTCAGAAAATCGTTATAGGCGTTCTGCAGCAGCTGATACGCTTCCTCGTCTTCCGCATCGCGTTCCTTGCGCTGCTCGTACAGGAACAGAAAGATCGCGAACGGCAAGCCGAATACGGTGACGACGAAACTCGCGGTTTCCCAGAATCCGGGATCGATGATGAAACTCATTGCGCGTTCTCCCTGCTGTTGCTCTTATCCTATCGCCGTTTTCTTCTTAAAGCCTGTTTGAGAACCTACTGCGCGCCCGATTGTGGCCTTGCGATGCTCGTCGTACCTCTCGTACGACTGCGCTTCTCAGTCCAAACTCTGGCCGCTCGCTCCGGTCTTCAAACAAGCTCTTATAACGCCGATAGAACGGTTCATGCAGCGGCGATCCGCCCTTCCAGCGCGGACGTGCATTCGTCGGCCAGCAGCTGTGCCCACGCCGTGCAGCCCTTGGCCGACGGATGATAGCCGTCGGAAGCCATCATCGTCACATCGCTCGTATCGAGCGCCAGCGGCACGTAAACCGTGTGCGATGTCTGTGACGCGAGTTCGCAGGCCGCCACATCGAGAGTGCGTGCCTTCATCCCCATCACCCATCGTAAGGGCTGCGGCAGCGCCGGGAAGTGGCCGACCGGCGGCACGCCGGACAGCAGGATCAGCCGTGGCGCACAGCAGGCGTCGAGCGCCTCCAGCACTTCCCGCAAATCGGCTCGCCAGCGTTCCACCGGACGGAATGCCGTGGTGTCGTTGACGCCGAACGCGACCAGCGCAATATCGACCGGCTGATGCGGGATGTTCGGTATTACCTGCGCCAATGCCTCGCGGGCAGTTATGCCGTTCCTGCCGTATGCCTGCCAGACGATCGGCCTGCGCAGGCGCGCCGCCAACGCCTGCGCCAATTGGCCGGTAATCGCTTCTTCATGCGTTGCAACGCCCACTCCAGCGACCGGTGATTCGCCCAGCGTAAGCAGCGAAAGCCCCGGCCTATGGAGACTGCCGCCGGCGGTACCTGCGGCCGGTCCGCCCGCTTCCGGCAGGCGCGGCGTGACCCGCCGCGTATATCTGCCCTGTACGATCAGGAATGGCAGCATTGGCAAGGCAATCAGTTCGGGCAGGAAGCGGCGCATGGAAACGGATTCTTATTGCAAGCCAACCGGTCATGGGGCATTCGAGACCGGCCATCCCGCCCGGTAGTCGGAAACAGATCTTGGCTCCAGGTGAGATTCGACCGATCTCGGGCGGCTGGGAAATCAGCGAAACAATGCCTGATGTTCAATCTTGATGCATTTGTCCATCACGGCAAACAGGCCGGCCGCTTCCGCTTTTGCGGCGGCGGCTGGATCCATTACGCCAAGCTGCATCCAGACACAGCGCGCATGAATCGCGATTGCTTCTTCGA
>JAEZVM010000211.1 GCA_023420795.1 Pseudomonadota bacterium | reverse complement strand
TCTGCCTGCAGCTCGCGGAACGAATACACCTTCTCCGAGTTCGTCTCGGTCGAGATCGCGATCAGCGCCGCCTTGTCGGGCTGCGTCGCAACCCAGCGATCGACCGCGTTGTGGCACAGGTTGGTCTTGCCGCCGACGAACCATCTGGCAAATGGCGGCCTCGAATAATCGAGTACCTCCGAGAAGGGCTCATTCCAGTCGATCAGTTTCGCCTCGTTCCCCCAGAACGCTTGCGGATTGTCGATCGATTGCTTGTAGAAGTCTGTGAAGTTCATGATGTCTCCAGGTCAGATCAGATGAGGGCCATGTCCCGCGGGAACATAGTGCATATTCCTTGCTGCCAATTATGGGAAACCCGACTTACCGAGCACTTACGCTGAGCCCCGGCCAGTAAAAAAGTCGTAAAAAAAGCGCAGCGACGAAGTGTCGTTGCGCTTTCTTATCCGTGCCACGGTTGCGTTATTCCTCGTAGACAGTTTAAAAACTGTAGCGAGCGGTCCGAGTCTGGTCTGAGAAGCGGAGTCGTACGTGAGGTACGACGAGCATCGCAAGGCCATAATCGGATCGCGCAGTAGGTTTTCAAACTGTCTCTCAGAACGCATCGCCGGGGACTCGTACCCAGCCTTCCATCAGCACGCGGGCGCTGCGGCTCATGATGGCCTTGGTTACCGTCCATTCACCGTTCACCTGTTTGGCCTGAGCCCCAACACGCAGAGTGCCCGACGGATGGCCAAACCGCACCGCCTCGCGTTCTCCGCCGCCAGCGGCGAGATTCACCAGCGTGCCGGGGATGGCCGCCGCAGTGCCGATGGCCACGGCGCACGTGCCCATCATGGCATGGTGCAGCTTGCCCATGGACAGCGCACGTACCAGCAGGTCCACTTCGGATGCCTTCACGTCCTTGCCGCTGGACGCCTTGTATTCCTTGGGTTTGGAGACGAAGGCGATCTTGGGCGTGTGCTGGCGGGTAGCTGCTTCTTCTGGCGTCTTGATGAGCCCCATGCGCAATGCCCCGGCCACACGAATTTTCTCGAACCTGGCCAGCGCGGCCGCATCGGTATTGATCTGCTCGCGCAGCTCGGTGCCGGTGTAACCGATCTCTTCGGCATTCACGAACACGGTGGGGATGCCGGCGGTAATCATGGTGGCCTTGATCGTACCGATGCCGGGCACTTCAAGGTCATCCACCAGATTGCCCGTGGGGAACATGGAGCCGCCCTCTTCGGCATCATCGGAAGGATCGATGAACTCCAGCACGATTTCAGCGGCCGGGAAAGTCACGCCGTCCAGTTCAAAATCACCGGTCTCCTGCACCTGACCATTCGTGACCGGCACATGGGCGATGATGGTTTTCTTGATGTTGGCTTGCCAGATGCGTACGACGCAGATGCCATTTTCCGGAATGCGCGAAGGATCAACGAGACCTGCATGAATGGCGAAAGCACCGGCTCCCGTGGAGAGATTGCCGCAGTTGCCACTCCAGTCCACGAATGCCTTATCAATGGAAACCTGGCCGTAGAGATAATCCACGTCGTGATCGGGCACGCTGCTCCTGGAGAGGATCACGCACTTGGAGGTGGAGGACGTAGCGCCGCCCATGCCATCGATATGCGCCGAATAAGGATCGGGGCTGCCGATCACGCGCATGAAGAGCTTGTCGCGCGCTTCGCCCGGCACTCGCGCTGCTTCCGGCAAATCCTGCAGGCGGAAGAACACACCTTTGCTGGTGCCGCCGCGCATGTAGGTGGCGGGGATTTTGATTTGGGGTACGTGAGGCATGTGTGATTTCCAAGTACAGTTGCGAAGCCACGCAAGGTGCGCAAAGCGCACCCTGCCCTTTCTCTTTCTTTATGCGGCAGTCTTCTCCGAAGCCAGGAAGTCCTGCGCAAAACGCTGCAGCACGCCGCCTGCTTCGTAGATCGACACTTCTTCCGCAGTATCGAGACGGCAGGTCACCGGCACCTCCACGCGCTCACCGTTCTTGCGGTTGATCACGAGCGTGAGGTCGGTACGCGGCTTGCGCTCGCCGATCACGTCATAGGTTTCGGTGCCGTCGAGGCCCAAGGTCAGGCGGTTCGTGCCCGGCTTGAACTCTAACGGCAGCACGCCCATGCCGATCAGGTTGGTACGGTGGATGCGCTCGAAGCCCTCGGCGACGATTGCTTCCACGCCTGCAAGACGGACGCCCTTGGCTGCCCAGTCACGCGACGAGCCCTGACCGTAGTCGGCGCCGGCCACCACGATCAGAGGCTGCTTGCGGTTCATGTAGGTTTCGATTGCTTCCCACATGCGCATGACCTTGCCTTCCGGCTCGACGCGGGCGAGCGAACCCGCCTTCACCTTGCCGTCGGCATCGCGCACCATTTCGTTCTTCAGCGTCGGGTTCGCGAACGTCGCGCGCTGCGCCGTCAGGTGATCGCCGCGGTGGGTCGCGTAGGAGTTGAAATCCTCCTCCGGCAGGCCCATCTTGGCCAGGTATTCACCGGCAGCGCTATTCAGCATGATGGCGTTCGACGGCGACAGGTGGTCGGTGGTGATGTTGTCCGGCAGCAGCGCCAGCGGACGCATGCCTTTCAGCGTGCGCTCGCCGGCCAGCGCGCCTTCCCAATACGGCGGACGGCGGATGTAGGTGGACATCGGGCGCCAGTCGTATAGCGGGCTCACCGATGCGGCAGCCTGGTTGCGCTGGTCGAACATCGGGATATAGACCTTGTTGAACTGCTCCGGCTTCACGCTCGACTTCACGATCGCGTCGATTTCCTCGTCGGTCGGCCAGATGTCCTTCAGGCGGATTTCCTTGCCATCGACCACGCCGAGCACATCCTTCTCGATATCGAAGCGGATGGTGCCGGCGATCGCGTACGCCAC
The DNA here is from genome assembly GCA_023420795.1 of Pseudomonadota bacterium. Taxonomy (GTDB): domain Bacteria; phylum Pseudomonadota; class Gammaproteobacteria; order Burkholderiales; family Burkholderiaceae_D; genus Noviherbaspirillum. Next base: position 4,698 of record JAEZVM010000211.1, on the reverse strand, counting down.
GACCAGCGGCGGCGATGCGAGGAAGGCCTGCTTCGCATACGGATGGATGCGGCCGTCGAAATTGCGGTTACCCGACAGCACGGCGGTCGCGTACAGGTCGCGGTCGATGATCTCCTGCTGGATCTTCGGATCCAGCGCGCCGGACATGCCGTTGCAGGTGGTGCAGGCGAATGCGACGATACCGAAACCCAGCTTTTCCAGATCCTTCGTCAAGCCCGCTTCTTCCAAATACAGCTCAACGGCCTTCGAGCCGGGCGCAAGCGAAGTCTTCACCCACGGCTTGCGGCTCAGGCCGAGCTTGTTGGCATTGCGTGCCAGCAGTGCAGCGGCAATCACGTTGCGCGGGTTGGACGTATTGGTGCAGCTGGTGATCGCGGCGATGATGACAGCGCCGTCCGGCATCTGGTCCGGGACTTCCTGCCACTTGCCTGCGATGCCCTTGGCAGCGAGATCGGTCGTTGCCACGCGTGCGTGTGGGTTCGACGGGCCGGCCATGTTGCGCACGACGGTCGAAAGATCAAATTTCAGCACGCGCTCGTACACCGCGTTCTTCAGCGTGTCGGACCACAGGCCCGCTTCCTTCGCATAGGTTTCGACCAGTTTCACCTGCTCTGCGGAGCGGCCGGTCAGCGTCAGGTAGTCAAGCGTCTGCTGGTCGATGGAGAACATCGCGGCAGTTGCACCATATTCCGGCGCCATGTTGGAGATCGTTGCGCGGTCGCCCAGCGTCAGTGACGATGCACCTTCGCCATAGAACTCGAGGTAGGAACCGACCACTTTCGACTTGCGCAGGAACTCGGTGAGTGCCAGCACGATGTCGGTCGCGGTGATGCCCGGCTGGCGCTTGCCCGTCAGCTCGACGCCGACGATTTCCGGCAGGCGCATCCACGACGCGCGGCCCAGCATGACGTTCTCTGCTTCGAGGCCGCCGACGCCGACGGCGATCACGCCGAGCGCATCGACGTGCGGCGTGTGGCTATCGGTGCCGACGCAGGTGTCAGGGAATGCTACCCCATCGATCGCATGGATCACCGGGGACATCTTCTCCAGGTTGATCTGATGCATGATGCCGTTGCCGGCCGGGATCACATCGACGTTCTTGAATGCATCCTTCGTCCACTCGATAAAGTGGAAACGGTCTTCATTGCGGCGATCCTCGATCTCGCGGTTCTTGCGGAAGGCATCGGGGTCGAAGCCGCCGCACTCCACTGCCAGCGAATGGTCGACGATCAGCTGCACCGGTACGACGGGGTTGACCTTGGCCGGGTCACCGCCCTGGTCGGCGATCGCATCGCGTAGGCCGGCTAGATCGACCAGAGCGGTCTGACCAAGAATGTCGTGGCACACCACGCGCGCGGGGAACCACGGGAAGTCGCGCTCGCGCTTGACTTCGATGATCTGCTTCAGGCATTCGGTGAGGATAGCGGGTTCGCAGCGGCGCACCAGGTTCTCGGCATGCACGCGGGAGGTATAGGGCAGTTTTTCCCAGGCTCCAGGCTGGATCGCCTCGACCGCGGCACGCGCATCGAAATAATCCAGTTTGGTGCCCGGGAGGGGTTTGCGGTATGCGGTGTTCATGGCTCAGGTGAAAAAAAGAAGTAACGATGAGAACAAAGGCCGGTTATGTCTGCATAACCGGCCCTGAGCTTTACGTGCTTACTTGCGTTTGTTGATCGGCACGAACTTCAGATCTTCCGGGCCGACGTAATTGGCGCTCGGGCGGATGATCTTGTTGTCGATGCGCTGCTCGATGATGTGCGCGGACCAGCCGGAGGTGCGTGCGATCACGAACAACGGCGTGAACATCGCGGTCGGCACGCCCATCATGTGATATGAGACAGCGGAGAACCAGTCGAGGTTCGGGAACATCTTCTTGATTTCCCACATCACGGACTCCAGACGCTCGGCGATGTCGAACATCTTCATCGAGCCGGCCTCCTTCGACAGCTTGCGCGCGACTTCCTTGATGACCTTGTTGCGCGGGTCGGACACGGTGTACACCGGATGGCCAAAGCCGATCACGACTTCCTTGTTCTCGACGCGGCGGCGAATGTCGGCTTCCGCTTCATCCGGATTGTCGTAGCGCTTCTGGATTTCGAACGCAACTTCGTTTGCGCCGCCATGCTTCGGACCGCGCAGCGCACCGATCGCGCCGGTGATCGCGGAATACATGTCGGAGCCCGTGCCGGCGATGACGCGGCCGGTGAAGGTGGAGGCGTTGAATTCATGCTCGGCGTACAGGATCAGCGAGGTGTGCATTGCCTTGACCCACATGTCGGACGGGGCTACGCCGTGCAGCAGGTGCAGGAAATGGCCGCCGATCGAATCGTCGTCGGTTTCAACCTCGATGCGCTTGCCATTGTGGCTGTAGTGGTACCAGTACAGCAGCATGGAACCGAGCGATGCCATCAGGCGGTCAGCGATGTCGCGTGCTCCCGGGGTGTTGTGGTCATCCTTCTCCGGCAGCACGCAGCCGAGCGCGGAAACGCCGGTGCGCATCACGTCCATCGGATGCGACGAGGCCGGCAGCCATTCCAGCGCAGCCTTCACGTTGGCCGGCAGGCCACGCAGCGCTTTCAGTTTAGCCTTGTAAGCGCGCAGTTCGGCGGCGGTCGGCAGCTTGCCGTGTACCAGCAGGTGGGCGATTTCTTCGAATTCGCAGGCATCGGCCACGTCAAGGATGTCATAGCCGCGATAGTGCAAATCGTTGCCGGTGCGGCCGACCGTGCACAGCGCGGTATTGCCGGCGGTGACGCCGGACAGCGCGACGGATTTCTTGGGTTTGAAGCCTGCTGCTTGTTGTTCGCTCATCGAGATCTCCTGGGAAAAATTACTTCGCCTTTTGCGCGGCAAAAAGCGCATCGAGTTTCTGTTCGAAGTCGTGATAGTTGATGCGGTCGTACAGTTCCATGCGGGTCTGCATGGTATCGACCACGTTCTTCTGCGTGCCGTCACGGCGAATCGCGGTATAGACGTTTTCCGCAGCCTTGTTCATCGCGCGGAATGCCGACAGCGGATACAGCACCAGGCCAACGCTCGCGCTCTTCAGTTCCTCGACGGTGTACAGCGGTGTTGCGCCGAACTCTGTAATGTTCGCCAACACCGGCACCTTCACTGCGTTAGCGAAGGTCTTGTACATGTCGAGCTGGGTAATCGCTTCGGGGAAGATCATGTCGGCACCGGCTTCGACACAGGCCTGAGCGCGATCGAGCGCCGCTTCCAGTCCTTCGACGGCGAGCGCATCAGTGCGCGCCATGATCACGAAATTCTCATCGGTACGCGCATCGACTGCAGCCTTGATGCGATCGACCATCTCCTGCTTGCTCACGATTTCCTTGTTCGGGCGATGGCCGCAGCGCTTCGCGCCGACCTGGTCCTCGATGTGGATCGCGGCGGCGCCGAACTTGATCATCGACTTGACGGTGCGCGCGACGTTGAACGCGGAAGAGCCGAAGCCGGTATCGACATCGACCAGTAGCGGCAGGTCGCAGACGTCGGTGATGCGGCGCACGTCAGTCAGCACGTCGTCCAGATTGGAGATGCCGAGGTCCGGCAGGCCGAGCGAACCGGCAGCGACACCGCCGCCGGACAGGTAGATCGCGCGATAGCCTGCGCGCTTGGCCAGCAGCGCATGGTTGGCGTTGATCGCGCCGACCACCTGCAACGGGGATTCTTCATTGACTGCCTTGCGGAAGGCGGCGCCTGCGGAATAGAGACTCATGTCTTCACCTTGTGGGTTGGTGTTTCAACGAAAAGCGTGCGCATCCTTATTGCAATCCCTGTGCCACGCGGCAAAGCGAAAGCGACATGCGTTGCCGGATGAAGAAGGTCCTTATTTTTCAGGCAGTTAATTCGAGGGTTGGATTCGGCGCGCCCGTCCAAGATGTTTCATCTTGCGTTACACTTGAAACGTTGAAACGAATATTGAAACATGCGAACCCCATCCCGCCCCGTCCAGGATAGCCCTGACAAGCCGATTATCTGGACCGTTTCCATATCTCGCCTGTCGGACCTGTTCCGCGACATCACGCCGGAATACGACGACCGCGCGACGATCGAGCCGATCAATCTCGGCTTCGAGGAAGCGGTGCGCCACATCCGCGAACGCCTCGCAACTGAGCGCTGCGACGCGGTGATTGCCGCCGGTTCGAATGCCGCCTACCTGAAAAGCCGGCTGTCGCTGCCGGTGGTCGTGGCCAAGGCCAGCGGCTTCGATGTGATGCAGGCGCTGGCGCGCGCGCGCAAGATCACGCCCGACATCGGTCTTGTCACCTATCAGGAGCCGCTGCCCGAACTGGCGGACTTCCAGGCGACCTTCGGCCTGCAGATCGCACAGCATACCTACATCACAGAGGAGGATGCCCGCGCGCAGATCAGCGAGCTCAAGGCCGCCGGCGTGAAGGCCGTGGTAGGCGCCGGCCTGATTACCGATCTCGCCGAGGAGGCCGGGCTCGCCGGTGTGTTCGTCTATTCGGCCGCATCAATCAGGCAGGCCTTCGAGGACGCGCTGGAAATCGCGCGTTTCACGCAACTGGAATCCGGCCGTGCGCCGGTCGCGGACACGCTGCGCGCCAAGCACGGCCTGAACGACTTGCGCGGCGATTCGCCGGCCATGCAGGCGGTGCGCCACTCGATCGAACTATTCGCAAAGTCACCGGCCACCGTGCTGATCCAGGGCGAAACCGGCACCGGCAAGGA
>JAEZVM010000161.1 GCA_023420795.1 Pseudomonadota bacterium | reverse complement strand
AGCGTGTTGGGAGGAATTGAAGGCAAGGGCTTTGCGCAACTGATGAACGAGCTGCCGTACGAGCGCACCATCGTCGGCGTATCGGGCGTTGCAATGATCGAGCGCGCGGTGCGCCTGACGACCGAGTATGCGCGCGAGCGCAAGGCATTCGGCCAGGCTCTGATCGAGATGCAGAATACCCGCTTCGTGCTGGCCGAAGCGAAGACCGAAGCGACCGTGGCGCGCACCTTCATCGACCGCTGCATTCTGGACATGATCGAGGGCAGGATGGATGCGGTGCTGGCGTCAATGGCGAAATACTGGATCACGGACCTGCAATGCAAGGTGATCGACAACTGCCTGCAGTTGTTCGGCGGTTACGGCTACATGCTCGAATATCCAATTGCGCAAATGTATTCCGACGCGCGGGTACAGAGGATTTATGCGGGTTCCAACGAAATCATGAAGGAGATCATTTCCCGTTCTCTGTAGCACTCCTGCCGGGCAGCGCTCGTTGCCCTTTTCTCCCTCAGGATTGCGTCCCAAAAAACTTGATGCGTATCAATGAGATTGCAAAAACGCTTCCGCTACACTTCGGCAGCACTTTCTCGATTGCAATTTCAGGCTCAGGGGGTATCCCCTGTTATTTAACACGTACGCTCAGGGGGAACCATGAATACCAATGGGGCAATTGCTGGAGCGGACGCGGTCGTGGTATTCGCGGGGTGGTGCGAGAAGGGCGTCGCACCGGCCCGGTATTGTCACAGGCCGCGTACGCGCGACGGTCCATGCTCATATCCGATTGTCTTGATCGAATTCGTCAAATTCGATCGATGACGACAGTTCTTCCTGCATTTTCACGGCATTCGCAACAACGCAACGTTCCTGATTCTCCTTTGCAAAAACATGCATCCTTAATGTATCATTTAGCCGATGGCGGTATAAGGTGCATTTCAACGCTGTCACAAAAGCAATCCTGGGGACGCGTTACTTGCGGATCACGACGAAAGGAATTTACCTAACATGAGCTCAGCTTTCACAAAATCGACAGCGCGCAACATCTTTTACGGTGGCGCGGTGTTCTTCTTCCTGCTTTTTATCGGGATGACGTTTGACACCATGCAAACGCTTCCCAAGCGTGACAACCGCCAGAACCTGACCGAATCGGTCGCGCGCGGCAAGCACATCTGGGAAACGCGCAACTGCATCGGCTGCCACACCCTGATGGGTGAGGGTGCCTACTTTGCACCGGAACTGATGAACGTGTATGAGCGCCGCGGTCCGGACTTCATCAAGGCCTGGATGAAGGCGCAGCCGACCGGCGCACCGGGTCGCCGTCAGATGCCGCAGTTCCATCTGAACGATGCCCAGTTGGATGACCTGGTGAACTTCCTGAAGTACACCGGCGAGGTCAACACCAACAAGTGGCCGCCGAACATCGAAGGCTGATTCCGGCTTACCGATCAACGCAACAAGCGGAGAAAACAATGCAATTTAAATCACAGGCGGTCGCGAAGCCTTATTTCATCGCGGCGATCGGCCTCTTCGTCGGGCAGATCCTATTCGGCCTGATCATGGGCCTGCAGTATGTGGTCGGGGATTTCCTGTTCCCGGCGATCCCGTTCAACGTGGCCCGCATGGTCCACACCAACCTGCTGATCGTGTGGCTGCTGTTCGGCTTCATGGGTGCGGCGTACTACCTGATTCCGGAAGAGTCGGAGCGGGAGCTGCATAGTCCTAAACTGGCGCTGGCCATGTTCTGGATCTTCCTGGTCGCCGGCGCGGCAACCATCGTCGGCTACCTCTTCGTGCCGTACGCAACGCTCGCCGAAATGACCGGTAATGATCTGCTGGCAACCATGGGACGCGAGTTCCTGGAGCAGCCGCTGCCGACCAAGGTAGGCATCGTGATCGTCGCACTGGCAATGCTGTACAACCTGTCGATGACCGTGCTGAAAGGCCGCAAGACCGCAATCAACCTGGTCATGATCATCGGTCTGTGGGGCCTGGCGATCTTCTTCCTGTTCTCCTTCTACAATCCGGCGAACATCGTCAAGGACAAGTACTACTGGTGGTGGGTGGTTCACCTCTGGGTGGAAGGCGTCTGGGAACTGATCATGGGTTCCATGCTGGCCTTCGTGCTCATCAAGGTGACTGGCGTTGACCGTGAAGTGATCGAGAAATGGCTGTATGTGATCATCGCGATGGCACTGATCACCGGCATCATCGGTACTGGTCACCACTACTACTGGATCGGTGCTCCGGAATACTGGACCTGGTGGGGTAGCGTGTTCTCCGCTCTTGAGCCGATTCCGTTCTTCATGATGACCGTCTTTGCGTTCAACATGGTGAGCCGTCGTCGCCGCGAGCATCCGAACAAGGCTGCGGTACTGTGGGCACTGGGCACCGGCGTGATGGCATTCCTCGGCGCAGGCGTGTGGGGCTTCCTGCATACGCTGGCACCGGTGAACTACTATACCCACGGCAGCCAGATCACCGCTGCACACGGCCACATGGCGTTCTACGGCGCCTATGCAATGGTCACGCTGACGATGATCAGCTACACCATGCCGCTGATGCGCGGACGTGCCGCCAACAGCAAGGCTGCGCAAGTGCTTGAAATGTGGTCGTTCTGGCTGATGACGATCTCCATGGTCTTCATCACGCTGTTCCTGACCGCCGCCGGCATCCTGCAAGTCTGGCTGCAGCGCGTCGCAGCACAGCCGATGGCCTTCATGGCAGCACAGGATCAGGTTGCACTGTTCTACTGGCTGCGCGAAATCTCCGGCCTGATCTTCCTGGTTGGCCTCGTACTGTACGTCGTCAGCTTCTTCGTCAAGGGCAACGACACGGCTGCAGCTTAAGCCGTCGCCTGTAAGCTTGTAACAATCCGCCCGGCTACGGCCGGGCGGCCATGGATAAGAGCATTGAACGCTACACAATTTCCTTCGGCATCACACCAGAATCGCAATGCTTTACCTGGCGACTTCGCAATGTGGTGCTTTATTCTTGCCGAACTGCTGGTGTTCGGCATTTTTTTCCTGGCGTACGCTTTCACGCGCGCCAACAACGTCGAATTATTCAATGCGTCGCAACTGGAGCTCAATCGGACCAGCGGCGTTATCAATACGGTACTGCTGATCACCAGCAGCTACTTCGTGGTGCGTGCCGTCGATGCGATCCGGCATAACCAAGGCAAACTCTGTGCGCGCTGGCTGATGGCCGCGATGGCTTTCGGCAGCGCCTTCGTGGTGCTGAAGCTGATGGAGTTCGGCGCCAAGGTGGAGGCCGGCATCTCGATGTCCACCAACACCTTCTACATGTTTTACCTGTTCCTCGGTTTCTTTCATTTCATGCACGTGGTGCTGGGCATGATCATTCTTGGCGCCGTTGCGCTGAAAGCTTGGAACGGCGGCTACAGCTCCACCGACCATGTCGGCGTTGAAACCGGTGGCTCGTACTGGCACATGGTCGATCTTGTCTGGATCATATTGTTCCCGCTGATCTACGTACTGCACTGACCATCATGACTACCAAATCGGCAACTATCGAATGGCTGCTCCTGCTGGCCCTGACCGCGTTCACCGTCTGGCTTGCGGAGGCAGGATTTTCGGGCAGCGCGATGCTCATCCCCGCGCTGCTGGCAACCCTGATCAAGGGGCGCATCATCATTGATCGTTTCATGGCGCTGCAACGCGTGGTCGCACCGTGGCGCTGGGTTGTGCTAGGCTGGCTGGTAATCGTGCTGGGCCTGATTGCCTACGCCTTCCGCTCCTCACCGAATTAACCGGAGAAATACCATGAACGACCTCACCGCGCCCGGCCTGGAGGCTTCGCTGAACATTCCTTTTTACCAGCCGGTCGGCAATGAGTGCGAACTGTTTGAATATGCATTCCGCAACCGCTTGCCCTTGCTGATCAAGGGGCCGACTGGCTGCGGCAAGACGCGTTTCGTCGCGCACATGGCTGCGCGCCTGGCGCGTCCGCTGATTACCGTGGCCTGCCATGACGACCTGACAGCTGCCGACCTGGTCGGCCGCCACCTGATCGGCGATGGCCAGACCGTCTGGTCCGACGGGCCGCTAACGCGCGCGGTACGCCAAGGCGGTATCTGCTACCTCGATGAAATCGTCGAGGCGCGCAAGGACACCACCGTGGTGCTGCATCCGCTGACCGACGACCGGCGCATCCTGCCGATCGAACGCACCGGCGAGGAATTGCAGGCACCGGACGACTTCATGCTGGTGGTTTCCTACAACCCCGGCTATCAGAACCTGCTGAAGAGCCTGAAGCCTTCTACCCGCCAGCGTTTCGTCGCGATCAGCTTCACTTTCCCGCCGGCGGATGTGGAAAAGAAGATCCTGATCGCCGAAACCGGTACCGATTCAATGCGCGCGACGCAGCTGGTCACGCTGGCCGGCCATTTCCGCCAACTGAAGGACCACGATCTGGAAGAAGCGGTATCGACCCGTCTGCTGGTGTATGCAGCCAGCCTGATGCAGGCCGGCTGCGATCCGGTCGCCGCCTGCGAAGCCGCGCTGGTCGAGCCCCTGACCGATGATGCCGACACCGCCGCCGCATTGCTGGAAGTGATCAAGGCCACCTTCGGAAAATGAATTTTGCAGAAGATGATGCCGCGACCGCAGTTCAGGCCGAGGCGCTCTATCTGATCAACCTGCTGCTGATACCGGGGTTGGCCTTCGTCGGCCTGCTCTGGCTGGCACGGCGGCACACCGGCAGTGCTAATCAACTAACGCGTTGCCATATGAAGCAAACCATCGTTGCCAGCCTGTGGGCCGGCGCATTGCTTACCGTGGTGAGCCTCGCGATCGTCTTTCTCGGCGGCCTGCATACGCCGGCTACCTGGGTCTTGCTGATTCTGTATTTCACCTGCTGCCACGCCGTACTGGTGTTGTTCGGCGTGCTCGGACTGGCACGGGCGATGGCGGGACAGGTTTTCATCTATCCGCTCATCGGGAGCAGAAAATGGTAGCACCTCAACGGGCGGCCGAAGCTGGCCGTCCATCGACCGGACCGCGGGTGGCGCCTGCGACCGTGCCGAAAAATGGTTCAATACACAAGGGCTGGTTCGGCCTGCCGCTGCAGCGTTGGCGCCAGCTTACGCAAGCCGGCTTCTTTCTGCTGTTTGTCTTCGCGCCGATATTCGATATCTTCCGGCTCGACCTTAATCTCAAGCATTTAATTTTCTTCGGTCTGGACTGGACGCTCGGGCTGGACGACATGCTCGCCGGCCGCGCCACCGTCGGGCAGGCTTCGCTGAACATCGTGCTGCGCGGCTTCCTGCCGCTGGTCGCGATTGGCGGCACCCTGATCTATGTGAGCTGGAAGTGGGGGCGGCTGTACTGCGGCTGGCTATGCCCACATTTTTCGATTGTCGAAACCATCAACCAGACGCTGCGCCGCGCAATCGGCAAGCAGAGCCTGTGGGACAAGAAGCGCATTCCGGTGCGCAATCCTGACGGCAGTGAAACGAAATACGATGCAATCTGGTGGTTCGCCGTGATCCCGCTGGTGATCGCCTGTTCGGTATTGTGGGCGGTGGTGCTGCTGACCTACCTGCTGCCGCCGGCTGAAATCTACGGCAACATCTGGAATGGCACGCTGACGCGCAACCAGACGATTTTCCTGTCCGCTGCGACGATTGCGTTTTTCGTCGAGTTCATGTTCGCGCGCCACCTGTTCTGCCGCTATGCCTGCGCGGTCGGATTCTTCCAGAGCCTTGCATGGATGGCGAACGACAAGGCGATGGTGGTCGGCTTCAAGCGCGAGAATGCAAAGGACTGCTCGACCTGCTATTCGGCCTGCGACCATGTATGCCCGATGCGCCTGAACCCGCGCAACGTCAAGCGCATGATGTTCGCCTGCGTGCAATGCGGCCAATGCGTCGATGCTTGCGACCACACGCAGGAAAACAATCCGAACGGCTCGCTGCTGAACTGGGTGCATGACGTTCGTGCCGAGTCGGAAGCGGCGTTCAACGTCCGGGCTGCGCGCACGATACCCATCAGGCAGGTTTCCAGCGAACCTGTCGAGAACGAGAGATAGATCATGGAAGAATTCGTCGGTGGCTTGTGGGACAAGCTGATTACGCGCACCGCCTATCGCGGCTATCCGAAGGCGCGCGTCGAACTGAAGGAGATGGAGCGCATTGCGCCGATCTTCTTTCGCGCGCTCGGCGGCGATGCTGCACTGAACGTACGAGCCGGCACCGCGACCGAGCATGGCGCGCAGCGCAAATGGCTGGAGCGCGTGGCCGGTATCAGCGAGAAGGTCGAGCTGGCGTGGGCGGACGACACCACACTGCATTTGCCGGTGTCGATCGATATTTTTCCCGAACGGGAACTGAACCGGGAACTGTACCTTTGGCTGATCGCGCTGGCGGCGCATGACATCGCGCCGGAGGAAGGCTGGATCGTGCGCAACCAGCGCGCCGCGTTGGCGACGCTCGAAGCGCTGCCCGGCATGGCATCGCGCTACCATCGACTGGTCGAGGCGGAAATTGCGCGCCGTCCCGATCCGGCCAAGCTGACCGGCGCCGATGCGGACGCCGAAGCCGCGATCCAGGCTGCGTTGCGGAAGCCGGGTTCGATCGACGCATTCATGCCGGGGCGCAAGCCGCCTGCGCCGGTGTTGCTGTGGCTGCATCCGGAGCCGCCGGTCGCACGCGGAGAGCAGCGTCGGCGGGAGCAGGGCGAGCCGCAGCAGCCGGAAGGCAGCAAAGTCAAGAACGATGAGGAGGCGCGCAAGCGCGCTGCCGAGCGCGTCGAGATGCCGAAGCCGGACAGTCCGTTCGTGCTGTTGTTTCGCGCCGAGAGCTTGTTTACCTGGGCCGAGTACATCAAGGTCAATCGCGATTTTGACGAAGACGAAAACGACGATGCCGGCAAGGCTGCCAACGACCTGGATTTCCTGAGCGTGGCGCACGATGGCAAGACGACCGCGAGCCGCGTGCGTTTCGATCTCGATCTGCCTGCCGAGGCAGAAGATGATCTGGTGCTGGCCGACGGCATTCCGCTGCCGGAATGGCATTATCGAAAACAGCAGTTATTGCCGGCGCACTGCCGCCTGCAGATGATGCTGGCGCGCGATGCGGAGCCGTGCGAACTCCCGGTGGCATTGCGTGCGACAGCCAAGCGCCTGCGCAGCCAGTTCCAGGCCTTGACGCCGCAGCGCTCACGGCTGCGCGCACAGCAGTCGGGCAGCGACCTTGACCTTGATGCCTGCGTGCGCTTTGCCGCGGAGAAGGCGAGCGGGTTGCCGACATCGGAGCCGGGGCTGTACATCGACAGCCGCAACCAGCAACGCGATCTGTCTTGCCTGCTGCTGGCGGATCTATCTCTGTCCACCGATGCCTGGATCAACGACTCGGCACGCGTGATCGACGTGATCCGCGACAGCCTGCTGCTGTTCGGCGAAGCGCTGGCCGCCACCGGCGATCGCTTCGCGCTGTACGGCTTTTCATCAGTGCGGCGCGAGAATGTGCGCTATCACCTGCTCAAGGGTTTCGACGAGCGCTACAACAATACGATCCGCGGCAGGCTGGCGGCATTGAAGCCCGGCTTCTATACCCGCATGGGCGCGGCGATCCGCCACTCGGCGGCTATCCTGTCGAAGCAGAAAACCGCGCGGCGCCTGCTGCTGATTCTGACCGACGGCAAACCGAATGACCTCGACAAGTATGAGGGGCGCTACGGCATCGAGGACACGCGGGTCGCCGTCCAGGAAGCGCGCCGCCTCGGCCTGACACCGTTCTGTGTCACCATCGACGAGAAGGCGGGCGATTATCTGCCGCACCTGTTCGGCGCCAGCGGTTATGTCGTGGTCAGGAACGCGGCGATGTTGCCGCAGGTGCTGCCGCGCCTGTATGTGCAACTGACCGGCGCGAACAGCTGACAGGCGGCGGTATTTTCCGAAGCGTGCTTATTTGCGCGCACTTTTGCGCGGGCGCGCCGCTGGAGCGCGCTCTCTGTTCACGTCGCTGGCAGGAGAGGTGCGGCGTTCTGCAACGACGGGCGATTCCGGCAATTCCACAGGCTCGACCGGTCCATTGCCAGCATCGATGAATACTTCAAGCGCCTTGAACAGATCGTTGAATACCTTTTTGCCATAAGCCTGCTCGATATGGTGATACTGCAGGTCGATTAAAGGCGCGATCTCGGTGATCAGCAGATCGCCTTTTTCCGCGAGGCGGACGATGACGCGCCGCTGATCTTCGGTGCTGCGGGTGCGATGCACCAGACCTGTTTCTTCCATGCGCGCCAGAACTCCCGCCATGCTGGCGCTGAGGATCTGGCACATGTCGCAAAGTTCCCACGGTTCCAGCTGCCCATGCTCGTCGAGTACGCGCAGGATCCGCCATTGCTGTTCCGTCAAGCCGTAGTGATTCAGGATCGGGCGGAAATGCGACATCAGGCAGTCGCGCGCCTTCAGGAAAAGCTGAGGCAGGTTGCGATAGTGGATGCGGTGCATCAGGCATGCCTCCGTTTCTGTTTTCGAAGATGTCTCCAAAAGGATTATATCCTCTTGACTCGCTAATATATTAGTAATTAATATCTCTAATATGTTAGCGAAATATCTGCCGGCCGACCTTTAAAAGCAGGCAGCTACGTGACGACGAGGAGGAAGCATGCAGGACAAGTACCAGGACCGTATCCGTCTGCCGCTCTTGCGCGAGCGCATCACCACTGCTGCGGCTGCGGCCGAGCGCATCCGCGACGGCATGACCGTCGGCATGAGCGGTTTCACGCGTGCCGGCGATGCGAAGGTCGTGCCGTTCGCGCTGGCCGACCGCGCACGCCGTGAAAACCTGAAGATCACGCTGATGACCGGCGCTTCGCTTGGCAACGACGTGGACAAGACGCTCACCGAAGCGGGCGTGCTGGCGCGCCGCATGCCGTTCCAGGCAGACCCGTCGCTGCGCGCGGCAATCAACCGAGGGGAAGTGATGTTCGTCGATCACCATCTGTCGGAAACGGTCGAGCTGCTACGCACCAAGCAGATTGCGCCGATCGACGTGGCGGTCATCGAAGCAGTCGCGATCACTGAAACCGGTGCCATCATTCCGACCACATCGGTCGGTAACAGCGCCAGCTTTGCGATCCTCGCGGACAAGGTGATCGTCGAGATCAACCTCGCGCAGTCATCGGAACTCGAAGGCTTGCATGACATTTTCATTCCGAAGCGTCGTCCCCTGCGCGAGCCGATTCCGCTGATGTCTGCACACGACCGCGTCGGCAGTGCCGCGATCGAAATTCCGCCGGAGAAGATCGTCGCGATCGTCATCACCGACAGGCCGGACAGCGCCTCCAACATCCTGCCGCCCGACGAAGAAACCGACGCGATCGCATCGCATCTGGTTGAGTTCTTCACGAACGAAGTTCGGCAGGGACGCCTTACCGAAAACCTGCTGCCGCTGCAGGCGGGCATCGGCACGATTGCGAATGCAGTGCTGACCGGCTTCATCGACAGCCCGTTCACCGGTCTGACGATGTACTCGGAAGTCCTGCAGGATTCCACCTTCGATCTGTTCGATGCGGGCAAGCTCGACTTTGCCTCCGGTTCGTCGATCACGCTGTCGCCGCAGAAGAGCCTTGAAGTGTTCGGCAACATCGGCCGCTACAAGAACCGACTGGTGCTGCGTCCGCAGGAAATGAGCAATCATCCGGAAGTGATTCGCCGCCTCGGCATCATCGCGCTCAATACCGCGCTGGAAGCTGACATCTACGGCAACGTCAATTCGACCCATGTGCTTGGCACGCAAATGATGAACGGCATCGGCGGCTCCGGCGACTTTGCGCGCAATGCCTACCTGTCGATCTTCGCGACCAAGTCCGTCGCCAAGGGTGGCAAGGTGTCGAGCATCGTGCCGATGGTGTCGCACGTCGATCACACCGAGCATGATGTCGATATTCTGGTCACCGAAGTCGGACTGGCCGATCTGCGAGGACTGGCGCCGCGCGAACGCGCGCAGGTCATCATCAACAACTGTGTGGCCGAGCCCTACCGCCAGATGCTGAAGGACTATGTGACGGAGGCCGGCCAGCGCGGCGGGCACACGCCGCATGTGCTGGAAAAGGCGCTCTCATGGCATACGCGTTACCGCGATACCGGCTCCATGCTGGAATCCGGTGACGGGTTGCGCGTCGCTGCCTGAATTCAACTGCGAAGGCTCGCGAAATGACGCAGCCTTCTGCCGAACGGATATGCCGCCTGCCATAGCGGCGAGAACTGCCCGGCCTGCAGCCAGAACTGCCGCTGGAATTGCGTGAAGGCGGCGGCATCGAAGCAGGTGCGGGGAATCTCGTCGCGCGGCATGTTCTCTTCGAAGGACATGCGGGCGACGGTGTACTGATATCTGTAGCCGGCCCTGGAGGCGGCTGTCCGCCACTCCGGTGTGGACTTCCCCCATGGCCAGGCCAGATGCGCAAAGTGGCTTTTCGGCAGCTTCAATTCCTGTGACAGGATATCGGTTGCCGTGGTCAGGTCGGCGCTGATCTCGGGCAATGACCAGCCCGAGAAGCGCTGGTGCGAATGGGTATGCGACTGCAGGTCGATCACGCCGCTGGATTGCAGTTCGCGCGCCTGCGACCATGACATGAAGCAGGATGGCTCCCTGCCTGAAGGCGCTTTAACGGCATCCTCATCATGCTGCAGCAGCCCCGTCGAGATGAACGCGATCGCGCGATAGCCGTATTCCTTCAGAATGCCGAGCGCAACGCTGGATACGCTCTCATACCCGTCGTCGAAGGTGATCACGAAGGAGCGTGAGGGAAACACTTTTCCGGCCCGCATGTAGAAGCTGAATTCTTCGGTGGAGAGCGTGCGCCATCCGCGTTCGCTGAGCCAGTGGAGGTGGCGCCGGAATACCGTGGGCGGAGTCGCGGTCGAGAGAGAAGAGCGATCGATCCGGTGATACAAAAGTATCGGCACGGCATGGCCCATGGCCTGTCTCCCTGAATGTCTTTTTTGGATTTTCGATGGCCGCCGCCGCAATTGTCAGCAGGCGCGGCCAACGAAGCTGGCACGCGTCTGCATCATAGGATTTCTTCCATTCCGCAAGCTTGTGAGCGATCAAGCGAGACTGGGCATGGATGTGACTGGCATCATGGTTTTGTCGCGCTAACCAGAAGCTCTTCCTCTTGCGCCAGTGCCTGCTCCACCTGCTGGATCGTCTGTTCAAGCTGCATGCGGAATGCGGCCGACTGTTCGATGCAATCTCCACCTTCCTTCAGCATCTGCTCCAGCACTGCGGCAAGCCTTGCAAGTTCGGCGGCGCCGGCATCGGCTGCCATGCCGCGCACGCGATGCACGGCGGCTCGCATGCCGTCAGGCTCGCCGACCTCCCATGCTGTGTCGAAGCGTTCCATCGCATCCTTCAGGCCGGGACCGAGCATGCGCAGCACGCGGTGATACAGATCGACATCGCCCGAGAGGCGTTCCATCACATCGGCCATGTCGAAGCCGGGGATCTCCGGCAGCATGCGTATCGCCGGCGCGGCGGCCGGCGCCAGCCAGCGCGACAGCACCTGGTAGAAGTGATCGGGATGGATAGGCTTGGCAATATGATCCTGCATGCCGCTCCTGAAGCATTCCTCGCAATCCTCAGCAGTGGCGTGAGCGGTCATCGCGACGATGGGCAGCTCGGCATAGCGCGGCTCCATGCGGATGCGGCGGGTTGCGGCATGGCCTCCCATCTCCGGCATCTGGATATCCATCAGCACCAGCCGGTATGTCTGCGGTCCGGCGGCAAATAGTTTGTCCAGTGCAAGCCTGCCGTTCTCCGCGATGTCCACCTGGAGACCGGCAGCGATTAGCATTTCGCTCGCGATCTGCCGGTTGATGTCATTGTCCTCCACCAGCAGCACTCTGCCGTTCAACTGCGGCAGCGGGTGCGACAATGCGTGCGACACAGGGCGTTGCGGCACCGGGAGTTCCGCGCCGCGCCCGAGGCACAGGTGGAACCCGAAGTTGGAGCCGACGCCGACCGTGCTTGTCAGCGTCATGCTGCCGCCCATCATTTCGATCAGGCGCTTGCTGATGGCAAGTCCCAGCCCGGTACCACCGTATTTGCGGGTGGTGGAATCGTCGGCCTGGCTGAATGCATGGAACAGCTTGCTCTGCTGTTCCGGCGTGATGCCGATGCCGGTATCTTCCACCTCGAAGCACAATGCAACCTCGTCCGGCGTGCCGCCGGTCACGCGGCAACGCAGGCAGACCCGGCCCGAGGATGTGAACTTGATCGCATTGCTGGCCAGGTTGATCAGAACCTGCCCAAGCCGCAGCGGATCGCCGCGCAGATGCGCCGGCACGTCTCCGGCAATGTCGAAGCGGTATTCCAGGCCTTTCTCTGCGGCGCGCTGGGCAGTCACCGTTCGCACATTGTCGAGAACGTCGCGCAGCAGGAAATCGGTGCTTTCGATGTTCAGCTTGCCAGCCTCGATCTTGGAGTAGTCGAGCACATCGCTGATGCTGTTCAGGAGCACGACTGCAGCGCCGTGGATCTTTTCTACGTAATCGCGTTGTGTCGCGGTGAGCCGGGTGCGCAGCGCCAGATGCGCCATGCCGATGATCGCATTCATCGGCGTGCGGATTTCATGGCTCATGTTGGCGAGGAAGATCGATTTCATGCGCGAGGCTTTTTCGGCAGCTTCGCGGGCAGCGTCAAGCGCATGCTCATGCTCGCGCAGCTCCCGGTTGGTGCGCAGCAGCTCCATCGTGCGTTCGCTCACGCGCTTTTCAAGGAGACGCTCGGAGCGCTTCAGGTTGTCCACCAACAGCTGCTGCGTGATTTCCTTCTCGCGCTTGATCTGGTTGAAACGGTCCGCCAGCGTCAGCGACAGCAGCAGCATTTCCACCGCGGAGCCGATCTGCATGCCATAAACGGCGATGAAGTTGGGAATGCCGGAAACACCATAGCTGCGCAATGCCGTCAGGACGGCGGCGATCACCAGGCAGCTGAACGCCAGCAGGAAGAAGCGCGCACTGCGCTGCCCGCGCTGCTTGCAGACAATGCCGACCAGTATCGCCAGCAGCATGTTGAGTACATCCAGCGTCATGCCCGGTATGAGCATCACCCGATACGGCAGCATCGTAAAGCCGATGATCTGCAGCAGGTTCAGGCCGAGGAAGAGACGCATCACATAGTCGAGGCGCGGCACAGTCACCTCCGTCGCCAGCAGACGGCGCTGGAACAGCAGCAGCGTGAAGCCGGTAGCCGCGAATCCGACCATCGATGAAATCATCGACCAGCCGGGCGAATCCGGCCACAGGAACTGGAAGCCGATACCGCTGAAGGCAATGGTCGATAGCGCGTTGGCCGCGACGAACAGCACATAGTAGAGATAGGTGCGGTCGCGCAGCGCAGCGAACAGCAGGAAGTTGTATGCGCCCAGCGCCAGCAACATGCCGAAGTAAAGCGCCTGTGCCACGTATTCGCGCAGACTTTGCCGGATGAAGGTATGCGGTTCCCACAACCTGGCCGGGATGTCGAGCGACGTGCTGGAAGCGATGCGCAGATAGTAGGTGGCTTTCGATTCCGCCGGCACGCGTAGCGGGAACACGAAATGGCGGTGCTCGGTCGGCCGGTCGGCAAACGGCCGCGCGTGCCCGGTCGCCATGCGCGAGTAGCCGCCCTTCACCGGCACGAACAGATCGACCTGATGCAGATGCGGAAACGGGATTTCCAGCCTGCGGTCCATATCAACATGCGACGGATTGCTGAAGGTAATGCGCAGCCATACGGCCGAGCGGCTCCTGCCGAAATTCAGAGAGTCGCCGTACTGCCGCGGCAGGATGAAACGATCCTTGAAAGCGGCGCTGCTGACATCCTCGATCGACCAGCGGTGATCGGGATCTTCCAGCACTGCCCAGTAGGGCGTCAGGTTGAGCGGCCCGGTGCCGGATTCCAGCTGCACCTGGCCTGCATGCACGGGCAGCCCGGCCGCGAGCCAGAGCAGCAGAAGCGCGCACCAATAGCCAAGCAGGCGAAACATTCCGGGTATCCGAGTCGTTCTGTGAAGGAACTCAATATTACCCAAATGCAAATACCAGCGGCGTATTGTTGTTGTAAATGCATATTCGATGCGACAGGAAGTGTGATCCTCAAGAGTGTGCCGATCTGTGCCGATAAGTAAACTGAGCGACGCGGCGAGACAGGAAGAGACCGGGCATACGGCTTGCCGGAAAGGCAATGTGTCGAAACTGGCAAGACCTCTGCCGGAACGGAAGGAGGAGACATGAGCATCAGCATCACGAGCAGTGCGCACCGGATATCGCTTGCATCCGAATTCCTCATGGCGCGCCGTCCGGTGATGGACCGCGAGCAGAACATCGTCGCCCATGAACTGCTGTTCCGCGAGACCGAAGCGGACGCGATGCCGTCGGCTGCCGGCGAAGAGCCGCCGGCGGCGGCCTCGGTGATTGCCGATGTCTGCCAGCATGGGATGGAGCGGGTGATCGGCGACCTGTTCGGGATTCTGTATCTCGATGCCGATGCGCTGATGAGCGACATCTTCCCGCTTCTGCCGGCGCAGAACGTCGTTCTCGAAATCCCGGAAATGCCCGAAGTGACGCAGCCTCTCCTGGACCGCATGGAGGCTCTCAGGCAGGAGGGATTCCGTTTCGCGCTGGTCGTCGGCAACGCCACGCGCCAGTCGCATGAACTGCCGCACAGGCTGCTGCCTTTGGTGGATGGCGTGCGGATCGATATCACCGGCAGGGAACGGGCAGAACTGGCTGGTTTCTGCAGCACTTTCCGCAGCCACCAGAAGCAGTTGCTGGCAGAGGGCGTGGAAACCGCCGGGCAGTTCCGGACCTGCTTCGAGCTCGGCTTCGATTTTTTCCAAGGCTATTACTTCACCAGAATGCCGGCGGAGGAAATGCTTCTGCCAGCGCCGTCATCCATTGCGGAACTGACGGCACTGATTGCATCGGACGCCGACAGCACTGTCATCGAGGATCGCATCAGGGAAGACATTACCCTTGGCCTGAACCTCTTGCGCATGGCCGATGCGTCGGATATCGGCGTGCACCGCATCGAATCGCTGCACCAGGTGCTGATGGTGGCCGGGCGCGACCGGCTGCAGCGCTGGCTGCAGGCATTGGCCGATGCGGGCCATTCCACGCACCGCGGCATGATGCCGGCGCTGGCGCAGGCTACCCTGCGCGGCAGGCTGATGGAACTGATTGCGC
>JAEZVM010000130.1 GCA_023420795.1 Pseudomonadota bacterium | reverse complement strand
GTGCTCGACATGAGCGGACTTGCGCAGAAGGGCGGGCCGGTGATGTCGCATGTGCGGCTGGCCGATCATCCGGACGATATCCATTCCACGCGCGTCGGCACCGGTGCAGCCGACCTCGTGATCGGCTGCGACGTGATCGTCACCGCCAGCCGCGACGCACTATCGCGCATGGGAGAAGGCCGTACGTATGCGGCGGTCAATTCGACCGGCGCGCCGACTGCCGCTTTCGTGAAAAATCCGGACTGGCAATTCCCGGGCGCTGCTGCGGAAAATGATATCCGCACCGCTTGCGGCAGCGAGCGCGTCGATATTGTTGATGCCGGCAAGGTGGCCACTGCGCTGATGGGCGACAGCATAGCGACCAACATGTTCATGCTCGGCTATGTATGGCAGAAGGGATGGGTACCCTTGTCGGAAACTGCACTGATGAAGGCGATCGAACTGAACGGCGTGTCGGTGGAGTTCAACAAGCAGTCCTTCATCTGGGGACGCAATGCCGCGCACGATTGGGCTGCGGTCGAGCGCCTCGCAAAGCTCAACGACACGGCTGCGCAGGTGGTCGAATTCAAGCGCGCGCCATCGCTCGATGAAGTGATCGCAAGGCGCGTCGAATTCCTCACCGGTTATCAGAATGCCGCCTATGCACAGCGGTATCGCGAGTTCGTCGAACAGGTGCGTGCCGCCGAAAGCCGGCTTGTTGAAAAGCCGCTGCGCCTGACGGAAGCGGTCGCGCGCTACCTGTTCAAGCTGATGGCCTACAAGGACGAGTACGAAGTCGCGCGCCTGCATGCGCAGAGCGGTTTTGGCGACAAGATCGCCGGCATGTTCGAAGGCGATTACAAGGTCAAATACCATATGGCGCCGCCGCTGTTCGCCAAGCGCGATGCAGACGGACATCTGGTCAAGCGCGAATATGGGCCGTGGATGGGCAAGGCACTCGGCATGCTCGCCGGGCTGAAATTCCTGCGCGGCTCCGCGCTGGACGTCTTCGGCTATTCGGCGGAACGCAGGGCAGAGCGCGAGCTGATTCGCCAGTACAAGGAGACGATTCGCGCGTTGCTGCCAAAGCTGAAACCGGACAATCTCGCAAAGGCCGCGGCGATTGCCAGCATCCCGGAAGACATCCGCGGCTTCGGCCATGTGAAAGAACGGAACCTGCAGGCAGCGAAGGAGAAGGAGGTCGCGCTGCTGAAGACCTTCGACGCACCAAGCCCGTCCGCGGCATCGCAACACGCGGCTTGAGAGCGGACAGGCAGCGAGCAGGCGCACGCCATTCCGGATTGCTCTGGAATGGCGGCTTTTTGTTACGGTGAATGCCTGCCGTGCAGGCAACAGCGCGCGCGTGCTACCGATCAATCCAGCCGGTAACGCAGTGCGGACAGTTCGATGTGGGTGAGGATGACCGCGCTCTTGACTTCATAATTCGTCGGGTCTGCCGGATGGATGGTGTTCTGTGCCCGATCGCTGATGCGGGCAAGGTCATCGACGCTCTGCCGGAAACTGTGTTCATCCCGCTCATCGAGCGCGCGCCTTGCTTGGCTTGAACGCTGGCCGAGTTCCTGCACGTAGTTTCTCAGCTCCTTCGGTACATTGCTGTCGGAGTGGCACGCACGCATCGCGTGGTAAATGGTGCGGTCAATGAAGCCGAGGCGCTGCTGCATTTCTTCACTATGCACTTTCATTTACGACTCCTCTCTGGACCATTTACGAAAACGGGAAAGTGCTGAAGAAGTTTTGAAATCATGTATCAGTCATGGTCAGTTTTTCAAGGCAGGGATTTGATGACCTTGTGACCATGAAGTTCCTTATCAAAACACTTTCCTTCAGCCTTCTCGTTCTGCAACTCCCCTCCCGATCGCTCTATTAGTGTTGTATTTGTGCGCACGGTTTATTCATTCTGCACCTTGCTCTGAGGCGGATCAATTCGCACTGCACAAAACAGAGTTCAAAAATGGGTGGCGGAAATTGGTGCGGTGCGAAAGCCGCAGCGGCAATGCTGCGATGCGGTTCCGGCCGCGATCAGACACAGTGAGGGGAAAACAGCGGGCTCGCTGCAGTGCGCTTATTGCGCCGCTTCTGCCGGACTTTCCGCAGGCACCGGCTGCAAAGGAGAAGCGGGAGAATTACTGCTGCTGCCGGCGCTTTTGACCACGGTAACGGTGCAGTCCGCCTGCGCCACTACCTGCGACGATACGCTGCCGAGATAGCGGCGGAAGGTAGAGCTGCCGCGCGAGCCGATCACGATATGGTCCACGTCGTTGACCTTCGCGTAATCGACAATTGCCGATGCTGCATCCGGCGCTTCCAGCGCATGGTAGGTAATTTTCTCCGGCGGGAGATTGAGCGCGCGCGCCCAGTGCTTGAGCCCGACCAGATGTTTCACATGGATGTTGCGGCCCTGCTTGTCCACGACTTCATCCATGCCGATGCGATTGGTTTTCTGCACGGTGACGCAGGCAAGCCGTGCGCCGGGCTCGGTCTGCAGGATGCGGCGCGCGGCCACGCGCAGGGCTTCGGCCAGTGCTTCCGAGCCGTGATTGAGGTCGATCGCAACCACGATGATCGGCGCGCGCGTCAGTTGTTGTGATGCCGATTGCTGCGGCACCGGCTCCATGCCCATCGCACGGAACCAGCGCCGTATCCGCTTGAAGAAACCGTCGCGCACGCGCTTTTCCGCGCGCGCCGTTAATTGCACCTGATCCGGATTCTGCAGCTCGAACGCGAGCTGTGCAGCAGTGTCGTGCCGGTTCTTCGGATTGACTTCGAGGCAGCGCAGGATCAGTTCCTGCAGCCACGGCGGGATCGCCGCATTCAGCGCGCGCGGCGGAATCACATCGCGGTACAGCCGCCGGCGCAGGCCGGAAACGGAGGTCGGGAAGCCGTGCGGCCTTTCGCCGGTGGCGAGGTGGTACATCAGCACGCCGAGCGCGAACAAGTCGCTGCGCGGATCGTTCCTGATATGCAGCACCTGTTCCGGCGAAATGTACGGGCCGGTGCCCATCGGCAGGCGGAATTCCTCGGCCAGCAGGTCCGGCAGCTTATCGTGCCGCGCGAGGCCGTAATCGATCAGGATCGCTTCGCCGCTCGGACGGAACATGATGTTGCTCGGCTTGATGTCGAGATGGATCACGTTCTGCCGGTGCAGGTCGTGCAGCGCATTGGCGACCTTGATGCCGACTTCCACCACTTCGTCGATCGGCAGCGGCGCATCGTCGAAGCGTGCGCGCAGCGACTTGCCGGCGATTTCTTCCATCACGATGTATGGCTGGCCGGTGAAGTCGCCGGCGGCGACATAGTGCGGTACGTGAATGCCGGAGAGCTTCGGCATGATCATCTGTTCGACTTCGAAACCGACGATCGCGGCCGGATCGTGGTTGTCGCCGAGGATGGGGATTTTCATCAGCAGCGGCGGCCCGCATTCTTCCGTGTTGACGCGGGTCACGCGCCACAGCGTTGCCATGCCGCCCTTGTGCAGCTTTTCTTCGAGGCGGAAGCCGTCGATGATCATGCCCGCTTCAAGACGGCTCATGGTCAGCGTCCGTGTTCGAGCCGGTTGCCGATGCTTTGCGGCAGTCCCGCACTGCGTATCTTGGCGGCGGCCGTTTCGTAATCGTAGGGCACGCGGAAATAGACCAGTTCATGGGTGACGTCGTCGTACAGCGCATAGCAGGCAGCGGGATTGCCGTCGCGCGGCTGGCCGACGGAGCCGGGGAGCACCAGCCAGCGGCGCGTGGTGCCGAGCGGGATGCTGCTGTCGCCGGTCGGCACGAAGGACGATATCTTGCCGGTCATCGACAGGTTGTACAGCGCCGGCTCATGCACATGGCCGCAGAAGGTAACGCGGCAGCGTGTCGCGTGCATGCTCTTGATCGCTTCCAGCGTGCCGGTGATGTATTCCCATTTCTTCGGTTCCGCCGCACTGGCATGCACGAACAGGCAGTCGTTCGCTTCCTGCGTCAGCGGCAGGCGGTCGAGGAACTGC
Organism: Pseudomonadota bacterium; assembly: GCA_023420795.1. Classification (GTDB taxonomy): domain Bacteria; phylum Pseudomonadota; class Gammaproteobacteria; order Burkholderiales; family Burkholderiaceae_D; genus Noviherbaspirillum. Next base: position 1,929 of record JAEZVM010000130.1, on the reverse strand, counting down.
AATTGCGGTTCGCGAAGCTGCGCGCGGGTCCATTCGATCACCTGGCGCGCATCCTGGTTCATGTGCCGGGTCGGTGCCTGCGTGACCGCAGCGTCGTGGTTGCCCTGCACGGCGATAGCACCCTTTTCCGCGTATTCCATCACGGTATCGACTACCCAAGCGGGGTCGGCGCCGTAGCCTACGAGGTCGCCGAGGAAGGCATAGCGCTGCGCCTTGCGCTCCTGCGCGTGCGCGAGGCAGGCGGTCAGCGCTTCGCGGTTGGCATGGATATCGGTCAGGACGGCGATGAGCATGACGTTCTGTCTCCTGATGTTATGTTTGTTTTGCCCATCCTACTCCCGCTTCCTTTGAGTTTTCTTACAAAGCGGATTGCTCTGCATACTGCCGGTAGCCGCGCGCGCGCAGTTCGCAGGCCGGGCATTTGCCGCATCCGTGCCCCCAGTCATGCAACGCGCCGCGTTCGCCGAGATAGCAGGTATGCGTGTCCGAGCGGATCAGATCGACCAGCGGCAGCCCGCCGAGCTCCTGCGCCAGCCGCCAGGTGGCGGCCTTGTCGATCCACATCAGCGGTGTTTCCACCTTCAGGCGCGTATTCATGCCGAGATTGAGCGCGACTTGCAACGCCTTCATCGTATCGTCGCGGCAATCGGGATAGCCGGAAAAATCGGTTTCGCACATGCCGCCGACCAGCACATCGAGCCCGCGCCGGTAGGCGACGGTTGCCGCCACCGTCATGAACAGCAGGTTGCGGCCCGGCACGAAGGTATTCGGCAAGCCGTTGGCCTGCATCGCGATTTCTACGTCACTGGTCAGCGCGGTGTCGGAGATCTGCGAGATCAGCGACAGGTCGATCATGTGATCGTCGCCGAGCCGGTTGTCCCAGTCGGGTGACAGCGCGCGCATTTTCTGCAGCAAAACTGGGCGCACCGCGAGTTCGATTGCATGCCGCTGGCCGTAATCGAAGCCGATGGTTTCCACATGGGCGTAGCGTGCCAGCGCCCATGCGAGGCAGGTGGCGGAATCCTGGCCGCCGCTGAAGAGGACGAGTGCGCGGTTGGAAAGAGTCATGGTTGTGCTGGTAATCGAATTGATGTTCCCGCGTGGCAGGCGGGGTTGTTTGGTGTCGGGATTCCTCACTGCGTTTGGAATGGCAGGAGCAGACCGGCTGGAATCGCGGGAGGATTCTACGACGCTTTCTTCTCCACTTTCTGCAGGGTCTGTTCGATGTAGTCGCCTTCCTCCTCGGAAAAGCGCACGCGCGCCGGATACCATTCGAGCGAGGGCGCGAGCCAGATATCGAGCTGCTGGTCCTTCGAATCGGGCGGCGGCATCCGGACCACATGCAGCGCATTCAGTTCGCCCAGCGGCGTGTCGATCTTCTCCCGCTGGGTGACCTTGAAGGTCCATTGCTCCGCATCGCGTTGCCCGGCCACGAAAAAGATCCAGCTCGATCCAGGCTTGAACTTGGCCGGCGCGGCGCGGGCCACCGCGACCAATTGCCAGATCACGCTGTTGCGGTCCTGTTCGCCGCCCTTGATCGGATAAGTCTCTTCGGATGCGCTGAAGCGGATGGTCTTCGCTGCGCGGTCGAAGGTGGTGGTGGTCGGCTTGCGGCGCACGCGCTTTTCGGTAAACGTAACCGGCGCCACGCCGAACGCATCAACCGTGCCTTCTGTCCTTGCGTCGAGAATTTTCCCGATCAGCATCGCGCGCGCTTCGTTGGTCGCGCTGAACTGCTTGTCCGCAACGGTCCAGTGCATCACCGCATTGCCCTCGACCGGAATGCCTTTCTGTTTCGCCTTGATCAAATATTCGAGTTGCGCGGACGGCGGCAGGTCGGTCTTGTATTTCGGCGCGGCGCTGGCGGTAAAGCTAGCAAGCAGCGCCGAAGTCAGCATGGCAAGCGGGATGGTGCGAAGGAAGAAATCG
>JAEZVM010000093.1 GCA_023420795.1 Pseudomonadota bacterium | reverse complement strand
AGCAGGACGCTGAACCCGACGATACCGTACCGGCGCTGAAGACGCGCCGGCATGATCTGCGCGGCCGCACGCCGCACCAGAATCAGTATCTGAAGGCAATCCTCGAACACGACGTCACCTTCGGCGTTGGCCCGGCCGGCACCGGCAAGACCTATCTCGCGGTCGCCTGCGCGGTCGATGCGCTGGAACGCGATGCGGTCAAGCGCATCGTGCTGACCCGCCCCGCAGTCGAGGCCGGCGAGCGCCTCGGTTTCCTGCCGGGCGACCTGACGCAGAAGGTCGATCCCTACCTGCGCCCGCTATATGACGCGCTGTACGACCTGCTCGGCTTTGACCGCACGCAGAAGATGTTCGAGAAACAGGTCATTGAAATCGCGCCGCTGGCCTACATGCGCGGCCGCACGCTGAACCACGCGTTCATCATTCTCGACGAGGCGCAGAACACGACGCCGGAGCAGATGAAGATGTTTTTGACCCGCATCGGCTTCGGCAGCAAGGCCGTCGTTACCGGCGATGTCACGCAAATCGACTTGCAGCGTACGCAAAAGAGCGGCCTGGTCGATGCGGTCCACATCCTGAAGAAAGTGCGCGGCATCGCGTTCACCCATTTCACCAGCGCCGACGTGGTGCGCCATCCGCTGGTCGCGCGCATCGTCGATGCCTATGAAGCCGCCACTGCCTCCTCTAAAAATGCAACAAAACAATAAGTTGTCGCTGTCGGTCCAGTATCCGGACTCCCGCCTAAAAGATTCGATTCCCCGCAACAAGTTACGACGCTGGGTACAGGCTGCGCTGTTCGCGCCGGCGGAGCTGACGATCCGCTTTGTCGATACCGACGAAGGCCGCGAACTCAATCGCGCCTACCGCGGCAAGGATTACGCAACCAATGTGCTGACCTTTGCCTACACGGAAGATGAAGACAGTTCGGTGACGCAGGCCGACATCATTCTCTGCACTGACGTGCTGCAGCGCGAAGCGGCGGAGCAGAAGAAATCCGTCGAGTCGCATGCCGCGCATCTGGTTGTGCATGGCGTGCTGCACGCGCAGGGCTACGACCATGGAACCGATGAAGAAGCGGCGGAAATGGAACAGCTGGAAATCGAGATTCTCGCCCGCCTCGGCGAAGCGAATCCCTACGCGGAAAATTAGAATTCAGGCAAGCCGACCTGCCCCGACCTTGGGAGGCGGCCTGCATTTGTTGTATCCTATACCCCACTTCAACAACGGCTTCCCGCCATATGCAAGAGCCCCCTAGTAGCGTCAAACACCTTGACGCCAAACCGCAGCGGTCCCTGTTCGAACGCCTGACCGCACTGATATCCCCGGAACCGGAAAACCGCGCTGAACTGCTCGACATCCTGCACGAGGCCCATGAGCGCAACCTGATCGATGCCGATGCACTGTCGATGATCGAAGGCGTATTCCAGGTATCCGACCTGTCCGCCCGCGACATCATGGTGCCGCGCCCGCAGATGGATGTAATCGACCTGACCAAGCCGATCGACGAATGGATGCCGCTGGTGCTGCAGACCGCGCATTCGCGCTTCCCGGCCGTCGAGGGCGACCGCGACAAGGTAGTCGGCATCCTGCTGGCCAAGGACCTGCTGCGGCACTACGCCGACGCAACGTTCAACGTGCGCGACATGCTGCGCCCCGCGATATTCATTCCCGAATCGAAACAGCTCAACGTGCTGCTGCGCGACTTCCGTGCCAACCGCAACCATATGGCGATCGTCGTCGATGAATACGGCGGCGTGTCCGGCCTGATCACGATCGAGGATGTGCTGGAGCAGATCGTCGGCGACATCGAGGATGAATACGATCTCGACGACGACGCAGACAATATCCTGCCGGTCCGCGACAACTCGCGCCGCATGCGCTGGCGGGTCAAGGCGCTGACCGAGATCGAACAGTTCAACGAAACGCTCGGCACGGCGTTTGCCGATGACGACGTCGATACGATCGGCGGCCTGGTCGCGAACCATCTCGGCCGCGTGCCACGCAAGGGCGATGTGTTCGAAGTGGACCATCTGCGCTTTGAAGTATTGCGCGCCGATGCCCGGCAGGTGCATGTGCTCCTGGTAGAGAAATTGCCCGAGCAGCATGCCGAAGTCGCATCGTGATGTGCGCCAGCAGCAAGAGCCTCCCGTTGACGCTGCCCGCGCAGCCGGCCTGATTAAAACCAAGAACCGACCGACTGCGTGAATAGCCGCTTTTCCCTCCCATCCAGTCCACTCCCCGTCCTGTTGATCGCGCTGGCCGCCGGCGCGGTCAATGTGCTGGCATTTGCGCCCTTCGGCTTCTGGCCGCTGCAGATCATCATGCTGGCGCTGCTGTTTCTGCTGGTGCTGCGCCAGTCCTCGGTCAAACGCAGCGCGCTGATCGGCTGGGCCTACGGTTCCGGCTGGGTGATTGCCTGCGTGCATTGGCTGTACATCAGCATGCACCGCTATGGCGGCTTGCCCGGCTGGATGGCGGTGCTGGCCGTCGTGTTGCTCGGTCTGGCGATGGGCGCGTTTGCGGGGCTTGCCATGGGCGGCGCGACATGGCTGAAGCAACGCTGGTCGGCATCGGCAACGGTGATGTCGCTGCTGATCCTGCCCGCAGCGTGGATACTGGCGGAGTGGACGCGCGGCTGGTTCTTGACCGGTTTTCCATGGGCCAGCTCGGGCTACGCGCATACTGCCGGCCCGCTTGCCGGCTACGCGCCGGTCGTCGGCGTGTATGGCCTGGCATGGATTTCGGCCGTGATCGCCGGCTGCCTTACGCTGCTTCCGTCCCGGAAGTTACCGCTCGGTTTAGCGGTCGCGCTGCTTGCTGCAGGTTTCGGGCTTAAATCGGTCGATTGGACCCATCCGAGCGGCCAGCCGATTTCGGTGCGGCTTTTGCAAGGCAACGTTCCGCAGGAAATGAAATTCATGCCGGAACAGATCCAGGCGACACTGACCCTGTACTACGA
>JAEZVM010000028.1 GCA_023420795.1 Pseudomonadota bacterium | reverse complement strand
GAAAGCCGGATTCGGTATCCAGTGAAAAGATGACACCGCTGGTGGCGATATCCGCGCGTACCATCTTCATCACGCAGGCAGACAGGAAAACCTTGAAGTGATCGAAGCCGTTGTCGATGCGGTAGCGGATCGCCCGGTCGGTGAACAGGCTGGCGAAGCAGCGCCGGATTGCGTCCAGCAGGCGCGCCTCGCCGTCGATGTTCAGGAAAGTCTCATGCTGGCCGGCAAAGCTGGCTGTCGGCAAATCCTCGGCGGTCGCGGAACTGCGCACCGCGACTGTCAATTCGCTGCCGTACTCCTGTTTCAGGCAGGCATAGGCTTCCCGGATCTGCGCGACCAGGTCTTCCGGCAGCAGCGCGCCATAGACGATTTCCCTCGCCTGCTGCGCGCGCCGTGCGAGATCTTCCACATCGTCCGCCTGCAGGCCTTCGAGCGCTGCGCGCAATGCCGGCCATGCACCGGCGCGGTCCAGCGTATGACGATACGCTTGCGCGGTGACGGCAAAACCATTGGGAACATTCACGCCCCGGGGAACCAGCTCCCGGTACATTTCGCCGAGCGACGCATTCTTGCCGCCGACTAGAGACACATCGCCGATGCCCAGATCCGCAAACCAGCGGATATAGGATTCCTGCTGCTTCACCATATAAGGCTCCTTGATGGTTCGCATGTGAAGGCGCATTCATGGTAGTCCTTGCCGCATGCCGCTTCTTAAGCATTCTCAACCAGTTCAGGAGGCGATCGAATCTGCGAAAAGGCAGAAAATGATTGCAGCGTGCCCTTCTCCATGTCAACCGGCTGACATGCCTCAATGGTTTGCGGTGCAGTGGCAGGAAAGTATGCATCGAAGCTGTTCGAATAGCACCACATACCGATGAGCATTCATTCTTCCGTCTTGGCTTTTACGCCACTTGCGCACGCCGGCAGGGTGACTTTTATTTGCAGGAAATGAAGCAGCTTGCCCGCTGGCTCTATGGTGCGTATGCGTGGCTGCTGTTTGTGCTTGTCATGCTGAGCTTCGGCGCTCTGATCGTCCTGCTGCAGCGTCCCGCGCAGGCACGCCCCCTCGCCCGGTGTACTGCGCGAACGCTATTCTTCCTCGCCGGCATACGGGTTTCCGCGCACGGCATGGGCCGGCTGCCGGACGGGCCGCATATCCTGCTGGTCAACCACACCAGCTTTCTCGACGCCATCGTGCTGACCGCGCTGCTGCCCGCGCGTCCCGGTTATGCCTTTACGACCCGCCAGCAGTTCCGTAGCCAGATTGTGCTTTGGCCCTTGCTCAGGGCGCTCGGCACGATTGTTTTCAAGCCTACGGTTCCGCTGCACAGCTCTCCGAATCTCGGCCTGATGGCTGCCGCCTTGCGGCGTGGAGGAAACATCGTCGTGTTCCCGGAAGGCGGATTCGTTCCGGGGGCCGGGCTTCAACCGTTTCATTCTGGCGCCTTTGTCGTCGCCGAAATGGAAAGGCTGCCGGTGGTTGTCGCCGGGTTGCGGGGCGCAAGAAAAGCACTGCGGCCTGGCACATGGATGCCGCGCCGCAATCCCATACGACTGGAAATCGGCATGGTGATATCGCCCGAAGCTTTCAGCGGTCGGTCACCGCTGCAGCTAGCCGAAATCGCGCATGCAGCCATGGAAGAGTTGACCGGAGAAAAACCTGCTCTCGCGTGAAGCATGTCTGCTTCAGCCTAGCGCGCCTTTCCAGTCCGGAAGCAAGGCTTGCCAGAGCTTTTGCCATGTCGGCCAGTCGTGCCCGCCCGGGATCGAATACACCTGCTGCTGCGGCAGCAGTTCGGCCAGCAGGGAATGCGCATCTTCGAACCAGTCGCGCCGGCCATAGCCGAGATAAACGGGCAGCTCGCTTTCCATTCCGGCAAACTCCTGCCTGAACCAGCCCCATACAGCGCGCTGGTAATCTCCTTCATCCACGCGTCCCGGTTCCCAATGCCTGATGCCGCCGGCTGCTGCAATTTCGCGAATCAGCGGCGCATCCCCGAGATAAGGGGCAAACAGCAGCAGGCCGGCAATGTCGGACGCATGGCGCGCCGCATACGATGCCGCGCCGAATCCGCCGAGCGAAATGCCGGCCAGCCATATGTTTTCGTAGCCGGCTTCGCGCGCCGAGCTCACCACATCCTCGGTGATCCTCGCATGAATTGCGCGGGAGGCGTAATAGCCGTAATGCGCGTCGATTGCGACCGCATCGGCGCTGATTCCATGGCGGCGCATTTCGCTGATGAAGCCCCTGCGCTCGAAGTCCTCCGCAAGATCACCAATGCCGGGAAGGAAAACAATCAGGTGGCGCGTCTCTTCATCACCGGGGTAATCCATTCTTGCCAAGGGCGTATCGGTTTTGAGCAGCGGGTCGAAACGGGGAGACAGCAATGCCAGTCGGGCAACGGTTGCCCGCTTCAGTTTCCGGAGTCGGTAATTGAAATCGGAGCGCATGATCTTGTCTGGATGGACAGGTTGCGGGTCAATCCGCCTGAGAGACTGTCCATGCGATTAGATGCATCTTCACCCTGGATTATGCAAGCCCTGTCCCGCAAAATTTCCCTTGCGGTATAGATAATGAACCATTTGCAGTGCCGGCAAACAGGGAATGCGCGAAAAGCGCGCGCAGCCTAAAGTTGCTAAGCTAGCGAACTTGCCAATCGCACAGAATTTTCCCTTTCTTGAACTCCCCGACCGATTCCTCCCGCAGAAGAGAGCAACTGTTCCTGCTGACGCTTGCCGGCATCCAGTTCACCCACATCCTCGACTTCATGATCATGATGCCGCTCGGGCCGCAACTGCTGCGGGCGCTGCATATCAATACGCAGCAGTTCGGCCTGCTGCTGTCGTCCTATACCTTCGCGGCTGCGGCGTCCGGCCTGCTGGCGGCAACCTATGTCGATCGCTTCGACCGCCGCAAGCTGGTGCTGACGCTGTATGTGCTGTTCATGCTGGCGACGCTGGCCTGCGGCCTGGCACCGAACTATCCATCGCTGCTGGCCGCGCGTGCCCTGGCTGGCGCATTCGGCGGCATTCTCGGCGCGATGGTGCAGACCATGGTTGCCGACGTGGTGCCGTTCGAGCGGCGCGGACAGGCGATGGGCACGGTGATGGCGGCGTTTTCTCTCTCGACCGTTGCCGGCGTGCCGCTCGGGCTTTTCCTCGCCAACAATATTCATGCGCTCGGCTGGCGTGCGCCGTTCTTCTTCATCGTGCTACTGTCCGGCGGTTTTCTCTACATCGGCTACCGCATGCTGCCGCCACTGACCGCGCATCTGCAAAGCCGCGCCCAGGGCAACGTGTTCCGCCAGATTCATGCAGTGGTGCGCGAGCCGAACCACCTGAAGGCCTTCGTGTTCATGTCCCTGCTGATGATGACCGGATTTACCGTGATTCCGTATATCGCGCTGTATTACACGACCAATGTCGGCATGTCGGAGCGCTTCATCACGGTGGTATATCTGTGCGGCGGCGCCGCGACCTTCTTCACTTCGCGCCTGATCGGCAGGCTGGCCGACCGGCACGGCAAGCTGCGCGTGTTCCGCTGGGTCGGTCTGGCTGCGTTCGTACCGCTGCTGGTGACCACGCACCTGGTGCCGGTGCCGTGGTGGGTGGTGCTGCTCAACTCGACGATCTTCTTCATCCTCGTCCCCGGCCGCATGATTCCGGGCATGGCGATGGTAACGGCAGCCGCGTCGCAAGCGGTGCGCGGCACCTTCATGAGCCTTGGATCGTCGGTGCAGATGATGTCATCCGGCCTGGCATCGCTGGTGGCCGGCATGATCATCACGCGCAATGCGATGGGGCAGATCGAGCACTACGACATCGTCGGTTATCTTTCTGTGGCCTGCGGTCTGGCAAGCCTGTGGATGGCGCAGCATGTGCAGGTTGCGAAGGCAGATCGGCATCCGGGCGTGTGACGGATCGTCTTGTGCCGGTCTCAGAAGCTGATCGGCATTTTCAGCGTCAAGGTCAGATCCGGCGTATCGCGCGTCAGGCCGGCCCCTACCGAGACATTCAAGGTCTGTTTCTCATTCAGGCGATAGGAGTACCCGAGCAGCAGTGTGCCGAGCTGCGTGCGGACCGCACCCGGCGTGGTGCGGCCATTCTGCTTGGTCCTGCCAACCGAGCTGTGGTCGTAACCGAGGCTGAACGAGGATTTCTCGTTCAGTGACAGGCCCATGCCGAAATTGAAGCCGATGATGTCGCCGGGCTTAATCGTTCCCAGGAATTCCTTGTCGCCGCCGAGCACCTTGCGGCTCACGTCGCGCCGCTTGAAATTGTGCACGTAGGTGAAGCTGCCGAAAAACACGGCAGGATCGGACGGGAACAGCCATGTTATCCCCGGCTGCAAAGAATAGAAGCCCGATCCCGTCGGCAGGTCGAGCTGCAATCCGGTGCCGCTGGTGTCGCCGACGCAGCGCTCGATGCAATCGGTCGGCACTTCGAACGGATCGCGCCCGGTGCGCGACTTGAAGCGCAGGGTGCCGATGTAGAACGGCGTATTGGCGCCGCCGTTGTTGAGCTGATAGCGCGCCGCCAGTTCGATGTCACCGAGCGAGCGACCGCTGGCTTCGAACACGCGGTTCACGGAGCTGCCTGCACCGACTTCCCGGCTCACTGTCGAATCCGACCGATAGACATAGGGAATTCGCGCTTCCACCTCGAAGCGCGGGGTGACGCCATAACGTCCGGTCAATGTCGCCGTGACGGTATTGCGCTTGACCTCGCGAACATCGACCAGCCCAACCAGGATCGCGGGAATCACCGTGTAACCCACCAGCGCCACGCGGTTGTTGGACGAATACCCGTATTGCAAGGACGGCTCCAGGACATACTTCCCCCTCGGCGTCAGCACTCCGGGCTCTTCGAAGATCGGCGCAATCGCCGGCGGCGGAGCGCCCTTTTCATGCGGCGCACTGACCGACGCGGTATGCACCGGAGCCGGCTGGGTATTTGCGACCGGCTCATTGCCGGGGCCGGTTCCGCGCTGCCGGATCAGCGTTTCCGATGAGACGGCCCGGCGCAACTGTTCGAGCTCGGCTTCCTGCTCCAGGATCGAGCGTTTCAGCGCATCGATCCTGCGGGTCTGTTCTTCGAGCTTAGTTCGAAGCGAGGACTGCCGCGCAGCCGTGTCATCCATTCCATCATTAGCTTGCGCCACACCTGCATGCAGCGCAGCCAGCGCGCATCCGATGCCGCCGATTTTTCTTAATCGTTTTTGTTTCATCGACTTGTTCTCCCTTAGCGAACCATGCGATCAACAGCGTGGTCCATGGGCATAGGGGCGATACAAGAAGCAGCCGGTCAGACGCATCGGTTGAAAGCAGTGGATATTGTGTTGAGCCGCCGGGGCCGTGCTTTGATGGCGCGCAACCGGATATTGTTAAACACCCCGCGCCATCAAACGAGCATGTGAAACAAGCGCGCTGTTCTGCGAGCGATACATATGCGTACATCCATATGGCGTCCGATGTTCGCGATTGCGTTACGGTCTTCCGTCATATGAGGTGAGGCGGCAGCAGCTTGACATGGCGATTGAATACATCACACGCGGACGCAGTATCAGAATCACTCCAGTTTTCGTCATAGCGGACGCATCGACAAATCCATGCGCGGCCAATGAAAAAGCCGCTCCTTCTCACGTTGTGGCATAAACCGCGCGCAGCGTGTGTCGTCCGCGTTACATCCACATACAGGCCATGACCTTTACTTCACGGGCAATCGATCCATTGCACCAGTAGCCCTCCGGCTACATCGATATTTTTTAAGCACTTTCTGCCTGCCTCGCGCCGGCTGGCATTCGGCTTGCAATTGCGGGAAAGGCGCGATTCTTTCGAGCGCGCCGTATAAGCACTGGATCATTGTTCAAAAATATATGAGAAAGGCATGTCAAATGAAAAAAACGCTATTGGCATCATCTATCGCTATTGTTCTTGGGAGCTTCGGTTCGGCATGGGCGCAGCCGACTCTGTCCGGTAACGGCGCATTGGCTGATAACGGTTCGCTGGCCGCTCAAAATGTCACCGCCACCCAAACAAGAACTGCTACGACCGCAGGCACCGGCACTGCGGCTGCTGATTCCGGCTCCACTGCAACGGCCACGCTGACCAATGCCTTCAATACGAGCACCGCTACGGCGACGAGTACCCTGACCGGCACCGTGACGGGCGTAGCAATCACCGGCATCGGCAATATCGCCACCAATAACGGCGATGCGAACGGCGCCGCAGCTGGCGGCGGCGGCGCGGGCGCGGGCGGCGGCGCAACAGGCGGTACTGCAGGCGCCGGCGGCACGGGCGGAGCAGGTGGAGTGGCCGTCAATGCAGCCGTGGGGGGACCGATAGCCGTTGGCGACCCTGCAGCCAGTACCGCCAATGACCAGACGGCGACAACCGGCAACGCGACCACGGCTGGTGGCGCGGGCGGCGCAGGCGGCGCAGGCGGCACGGCTACTGCCGGTGCCGGCACCGGTGCGGCCGGTGGC
>JAEZVM010000393.1 GCA_023420795.1 Pseudomonadota bacterium | reverse complement strand
TCGGCGAGCGGAAGTGGTGGGCGGGCTGTTGGCATGCTGTCGATGAGATTGTGTTTAAGGTGGTGCGCAGTCGGCGGTTAATTTTTGGTCGGTGCTCTGGTTCGAGTTCGCCCTTGCGGAAAGCACTAGCGGCTTACGTTCTGTTGACGATACCAGACATGTGGGCCGCAAAAATGCGGGGAACTGCGTTGAACGCGCGAAAGCGCATTATGCGACAGGCTACAGTGAAGGTGGCTTGCCTCTACCCCGCGCCAAGCCGCGCCGTTCCATCAGACCGTCTCGACCGACGCATTCGGCCGGAACAATTTGCGGTAAGCCGATGGAGAGGTGCGAAGGGCCGTCCGGAAATGCTGCCGCAGGGAGAGCGCGGAGCCGAAACCGGCTTCTTGCGCGACGACCTCGATGGAGGCATCGCCGCTTTCAAGCATCCTTTGCGCATGCGCCAGCCGTTGGTTCAGCAGCCACTGTTTAAACGACGTGCCGGTCGCGTGACGGAAATGGCGCGTGAAGTTGCGCCGACTCATCACCGCACGTTCGGCAAGCGAGTCGATACTGTGCTCTTGTCCCAGGTGCTTTGTCACCCATTCGAGTACCTGCGAGAAGCGGCCGTCGCTGTGGGAGACCGGCAGCGGCCGCTCGATGAACTGCGCCTGTCCTCCTTCCCGATGCGGGGCGATCACGAGCAGGCGGGCGACGCGGTTGGCGGCTTCGGCTCCGCACAGCTGGCGTAACAGGTGCAGGCAACAGTCAAGGCCGGCGGCAACGCCCGCTGATGTGAGCACGTTTCCTTCATCGACATACAGCGCTTCTTGGTTCACTTTCACTTTCGGATAGCGCTCTGCCAGTGCGCTCGCATATCCCCAGTGCGTGGTGGCGGCCCTGCCGTCCAGCAGGCCGGCTTCGGCGAGGGGAAAGGCGCCCAGGCACAGGCCGACCACCCGCGCACCGCGCCGATGCGCGCGGCGCAATGCGTCCAGCAAGGCAGGCGGCGCCGCGCGACAATCATCGTGCCAGGACGGCATGATCACGATGTCGGCGCTGTCCAGTGCGGCGAGGCCGAATTCGGTCGCAATCGAAAAGCCAGCCGAGGTGCGCAGCGGTGCCTGGTCAGCCGCGCAGACAAGCACCTCGAACGCCGATGCCTCGGGGCCCCGGCAATGAGCGCCGAAGACCAGCGACGGCACCGACAGATGGAAAGGCGTGATGCCGTCGAATGCAATGACGGCAATGGTGAGTCGATGGGAAGAGCGGGTTTTTTTCTGCATGGCCCGATTATATCGAATGGTGGCCTTCAGGCCACTGTCGGCAGATATGCCGTGCATGGAAAATGCAGGTCATCGGGTCAGCGTTATCGCCCGAACGTCAAACCGCAATCTTCATTACAGGAGAACACCATGTCTGTAGCCCCACGTCGCGCGCTGCTTGTTATCGATGTGCAAAACGAATACTTCACCGGCGGTCTGCCGATTGAATATCCGCCTGTCGGCACGTCGCTGCCCAATATCGGACTGGCAATGGATAGCGCGCGCGCTGCGGGTGTCCCGGTCATCGTTGTGCAACATGATGCGCCGGAGAACTCGCCCGTGTTTGCCAAGGGATCGCAGGGATGGCAGCTTCATCCGGTCGTCGCCGAGCGTCCGGCGGACCACCGGATCAACAAGACCATGGCAAGCGTTTTCACCGGAACCGACCTGGCAGAGTGGCTGTCGGCCGAGGCGATCGACACGCTGACGGTGGTCGGCTACATGACGCATAACTGCGATGCATCGACGATCTACCATGCGTCGCATCAGGGCTTGAATGTCGAGTTTCTGGCGGACGCGACGGGCGCGCTCCCGTACGAGAACGCTGCGGGCAAGGTCAGCGCCGAGGAAATACACCGCGTATTCAGCACGGTATTCCACACCGGCTTCGCGGCCGTCGCGACCACGGCGGACTGGATAGCCGCCGTGCAGGATGGGCGCGCCCTCGCACGCGACAACATATACCTGTCGAACATGCGAACGAGAGCGAAAGAGGCGGCGTAAGCTGCGGAGAGGGCAGGCCGCAGAGTCTGCCCCTATTGACTTGGCTCGCTTGATCCTGGCTGCAATGAGAGGGTGATTGAGGATGACTGGGTGCGCTCCTTCCGCGGCAGTTACTCGCCGACCAAGCGTTCATCCATCTCCTCCACTTCGCTTCGCAGCCAGTCTCTAAAGGCGATCACCGTCGGATTCCTTAGCTTCACCTTGGGCGTGACGAAGTGGTAGGCGCGCTTCGACGGCAGCACGACCTTGAACGGCATGACCAGTCTTCCGCTGCGCAGATCGTCATACGCCAGCATCAGATGCGTGAGCAGCAGGCCAGCACCTTCCGCTGCGGCATCGAGGGCGTGATCGGCGCTGGTGAATCGCAGTCCCCGGCCGATATCGCCGCCGTTCAGACCGGCTTCACGCAGCCAGTCGACCCAGGTCGGCACGCCGCGCTTGCCGGCGAGGGAGTCGTCCTGGATAAGCGGCACGCGTGCGAGAGCGCCTTGTGCGTCGAGCGGGCCGAACCTGGCGATCAGTTTTGGGCTGCATACGGGCGCGACGCCTACCTTCGTCAATTCCTCATAGCTTAAGGCGGGATCTTCCTCGCGCGGCAGCGGCAGGCTGCGGATGGCGATGTCCACGCCTTCGGCCAGAAAATTGGCGGGTGCAGGAGAGGACGATACCCGCACGTCGATTTCCGGTTGCGCGTCGGTAAAGCGGTACAGCCGGGAGATGAGCCACTTGGATGTCAGGCCCGGCGGCGTGCTGATGACCAGCACCCTGCTGTCTGGCGTTGCCCGTAGGCCGGCGACCGCGTCGCGTATCAGGCCGAAGCCTGCCTGCAGGCCGGGATAAAGCGTCTTTCCTTGGGGCGTGAGCGCGATGGCCCGCGTCTTCCGTTCGAACAGGGACATGCCAAGGAACTCTTCCAGCCCTCGGATCTGATGGCTCAATGCACCGGGCGTGACATTCAGTTCCTCTGCGGCGCGGGTGAAGCTGAGATGCCGGGCGGCCGCTTCAAATGCTCGTAGTGCGCTCAACGGCGGCATTGATGCATGCATGAGATTTTCTCAATAAAGTTGTTAGAAATGCTCCTTTGTGTGGCTTACATGCTAGGCCTATTCTTTGGTCGTCACAACCAGATATTGAGGAATACTCAAATGAACCCGCGCCGTTACCTTTCTCCGAAGATACCTGATCCGGGACTCCCGACTCTGACTGGACGGCGTATTGACGCCGCTTTTCCGTATGCAATGGGAGCAGCGCTCCAACGCGCCGCAAAAGGCATGCTGGCCCTTGTGCCGCAGGTAGTTCGTTCGGGCACTGCGCGGCCACTTGCTGCAGAAGACTGCAATAGTGTGCAATGTGCCGGCCAATGGATAGAACCCAGGCAGCCGCTCGTAATGCCAATGACGAGTCGGCTGGTCATTGCCTGCGACGCGGGGAGCGTCTGGATTACGCAGGGAGACAGCAATGACTACGTATTGCAGGCGGGGGAGGAGTTGGTGGTTCAACCCGTTGGCACAGTGATCATCACGGCGATGAAAGATGCGGCCTTCGTTCGCTATGGCCGGCAACCGCTGCGAGTGCCGGACAAGAGTGCGTTATGCGCGCCATCCCGGATCGAGGCCTAAAAACGGCACCGGTTTGAAAGCGCCTCGCCGGCTTTGTGCGGGGCGGAATGTGCGCTTCCGCCGGTCGCGAGATCACTTTCTTATCTCGCTATTGGCGGCTGGAAATCAGACGCGAAGTGTATCCGGATCCGCTCTTCGAGCATGCGACGGACATCCCTCTCGTTTGCACTGGAAAGGCAGTCGAACACTTCGCGCGCAATCGGCCTGAAAGCGGCCATTATTCTGGGATCGAAATGGCTGCCGGTTTCGGCTTCAAGGGTATTCATCGCTTCCTCGAAACGCATCGGCTCCTTGTATGCGCGCCTGGAGCAGAGCGCATCGAACACATCGGCGACCGCGAATATGCGTGCGGCGAGTGGAATCGCTTCGCCTGTGAGCTGGCGGGGATAACCCGAGCCGTCCCATCTTTCATGATGGGCGGCGACCACGTCTTTTGCCTCGTCCAGCCAGTCGATGCTGCCAACGATGTCTTCACCTTGCGCAACGTGCGTATGCATGATCTCGGATTCTTCCGCATTGAGTCCGACCGGCTTGCGCAGGATTGCGTCGGGAATGCCGACCTTGCCGACATCGTGGAGGAAGCTGCCGATGATCAGGGACTGCATCGCCTTCCCCTGCAGGCCGAGGCATTCGCCGATGCGCGCGGCTATCCAGGCGACGCGCAGGTTGTGCGCGCCGGTGTTGGAATCCCGCTTCGCTATCGCGCGCCCGAGCGCTTCCATCATCGAAATGTGCGACGTGAGGACTTCATGGGTCTTGCGCAGGTTTTCTGCCGACAGGCGCACCACGACCGGATAGATCGCCGCGCCGCACAGCAGGGAGGCGATGCCGACCATCAGAGCCGTTGTCAGCGCGCTGCCGAACATCTGGTCGTGCTGCCAGTCGGAGATGACGCGCACACCCTCGAAATAGCCGGCGATCGGAGCGAAATCGCCACCGGCTCCCGCTTTCAGCGGAACGAAGACGCGCAGAATCCAGCGTCTGTCATTGAGCTTGAGGCTCTCGAAAGAGGCGGTGGCATCCATCGGACGGGCGTGTGCGGGAAGCTGCGCCTCGATCAGGCGGCCTGCATCCGTCATCGCAATCGCGAGTTTCCGGCCGTCTCCGTCATAGATTTCTGCGATGTCGAACAGCCCGCCGGCCAGCGCGTTCGACGCTTTCCGGGCTTGCTCGCTTGCCTCCGGGCCGCTCAAGGCAGCGGTGTCGAAATGATGAAAATGCAGGAGCCGGCGCGACTCTTCGACGGCAAGGGCCACCGTGCCCTGCTCGGCATTCCGATGCGCGACGAACCACGCAGCCGGGCTTGCCACGGCAGCGAGCAGAAGGCTGACGATGGCGATCTGGATGGCGGTGCGGCGGTTGAATGAATTCATGGCGGCACGTCCCGGTTGCCTGTCCCGACGACGGGGCGAGGACCATGCTAGCGCAATTGCGGCAAGGAGGCCGGCAGGGAAGGCTGGAGATTGCATGGTTTCAGTCGGGAACGGAGGCAATCGGCGAGATTCGCACCTGCCGAGTCACTTGCAGAGTAGTGACCGCCGGCAGGTGCTGTTGCCGGGCAAGCGCCGCTTACCTTGCCGAAGCAAGTTCGTCGGCATGGCGATCCCTGCTTCTCTCCTTGCGGCTGGTCTTGATCATGTCGCCCGTCTGCGGATCGACATACAGTTTCACGCGCGTGCCGTTCTTATCCGACGCCTTGACCTCGAATGCATCGCGCTCGCGCTCGATCTTGTCGATGTTGCCGTAGCCGGCGGCCATCATGATGACTTCTACCTGGGCCATCGTGAGATCGCTCTGCGCATACGATATGGCGGGCGTTGCGCTCTGCGAGAAGGCGGGCGACAGGAGTGCGGTGCCGCCGACGAGGCCGGCGCTGATGGCAAGAATGGAAAAGAGACGTGAGGTACGCATGGCATGACCCTTTCTATTTCGAAGCGGCCGGACATACGGCCATGAAGTCATTGTGTGCCTGCGCTGTTTAACGGAAGCTGAAGACGGCATTCATCCATCGTTCATAAAAAACGGTGCTCGTTCGGGTACGGCGCGCGTCTGAGTCTCGTCTTATCGATTGCACCTGTCATCGGTGAGCACACAGTTGCCCGCAAACTGTCGGATATAACCCTTCATTCGCTCCTCACGGGCGCTTAGTGGAATGCGCTCGCCGCTACTCCTAAGTCCATGATTAATCGCGTGTTTTCCAGCCGGCTTCGATGCCGCCCGGAGATCGGCACGCATGTTGCCATAGCTGTCGCACGGACAGGCGACTACCCGGAAATCACTCAACGGGGCCGCATCCTAATCGTCAGCTATTCAGGATTGATCATGTACCAGTTTCCCGCAAGACTGCCTCTGCTCGCGCAGGATGACGCATTCACTCTGCCTGTGGCCGCCGCAGAAAAAATGAAGATCGGCGCAAGGGTGGAAGGAGAAGGGCCAGCCGTCGTGCTGCTGCACAGTTCGATGGCTTCGAAGAGCCAGTGGCGTACGCTGATGGAAAGCATGCGCGGCACGCACCGCTTGATTGCGATTGACTTGCATGGCTATGGCGAGAGCGCTATGCCCGAATCTGGCGGCCGGCATACGCTGCTCGATGAAGTGCGGCTAGTGCAGTCGAAACTGGCGCAGGTTCTGGCGCCGGGAGAGCGTTTTCATCTGGTCGGCCATTCCTTCGGCGGCGGCGTGGCACTACGCCTGGCGCATGCAAACCCGGATCGAGTGCGCAGTCTCACGCTCTTCGAGCCGACTGCCTTTCATTTGCTGGAACCAGACCATCCTGCTCTGGGTGAGGTTTGCGCCATTGCGCATGCCACGCAACTGGGAGTGATCGAGGGCCAGCGCGATGAAGCAACCGGAATGTTCATCGATTTCTGGAGCGGCAAGGGTGCATATGCGGCGCTGCCGCCTGCGCGGCAGGCATTGCTGGCCTCCCTGCTGGACAAGGTGCCGCTCGATTTTCAGGCATTGATCGATGATCCCCTGCGCGTGGCCGATTATGGCCGGATGGCCGTGGCGGCCTGCCTGATTGCCGGCAGCGACAGCCCGCCCTGCGCGCATGCCATCGTGTCGGTCCTCGCCGCCTTCCTCGCCAATGCGGAAACGCATGAGGTCGATGCCGGGCACATGGCGCCGGTAAGCCATCCCGCGCTGGTGAATCCGATCATTGAGGATTTCATCCGTCGCATTGATGGCAACGGCTATATGGGAGCAGACACGCCCTAGTGCTGCGTCATAAGGCAATGCCTTGCCCCCACGATCGATATTCCGTCGTTAGATTTCCATCACAATGCGCCCTTCGACCTTCCCGCCTTTTAGCTTGTCAAAAATGGCGTTGATGTTCTCCAGGCGATCAGTCGAAATATGGGATTTGACTTTGCCTTCACCGGCAAACATCAATGCTTCTTCCATGTCTTTTCGGGTGCCGACGATCGATCCTCTGATCGTCTTCGCATTCAACACCACATCGAAAATCGGCAGTTCGAAGCTGCCGGGCGGCAGTCCCACCAGCGACATGGTTCCCCGTTTATGCAGCATGCCAACTGCCTGAGCAAAGGCCGGGCGAGATACCGCAGTAACCAATACGCCATGCGCACCTGCAATGGCCGACTGCACCACAGCGGGAGCATCTTGCGTTGAGCAGTTAATCGTCATGTCTGCACCCAGGCTCTTGGCCAGGCTTAGTTTGGCGTCGTCAATATCCACGGCAATGACATGAAAACCCATCGCCTTGGCATATTGCACGGCCATGTGGCCCAGCCCGCCGATGCCTGAAATTGCGACCCATTCGCCCGGCCTGCAATCCAGTACCTTGAGTCCTTTATAGACAGTGAGCCCGGCACATAGAATCGGCGCTGCGGGTGCGAAATCGAGATTGTCCGGCAGCTTCCCGACATATAACGGATCTGCGAGGACATATTCCGCATAGCCACCATTGACGCTGTAGCCCGTCATCTGCTGGCCATTGCACAAGGTTTCCCAACCAGTCATGCAGTGCTCACAGTGACCGCATGCCGTATGCAGCCAAGGAACTCCGACGCGGTCGCCTTCTTTCAGAATCTTCACGCCCGCGCCCACTTTCGCTACATATCCCACCCCTTCGTGTCCCGGAATGAACGGCAGCGAGGGTTTCACAGGCCAGTCGCCGTCAGCGGCATGAATGTCCGTGTGGCAGACGCCTGAAGCGGCTATCTTGACGAGGATTTGCCCAGGGCCGACCTCGGGGACATTGACGTCCTCAATGACGAGAGGTTTGCCAAATTCATGGACCACTGCGGCTTTCATCTTTTCTGCCATCGCAATTTCCTTCCATTCAGTTGAGAAAGTCCCCCGCACTCGCACTGCGAGTGAAGTGCTTTTGACATCCATGGGAGGAAAAATGTTCTGGCAATCGGTTCTCAGTGAATTGACCGTACAGAGAGAATCTGCGGAACTTGCTGCTGAACGAGAGCGTGAAGCGTTGCAGCGGGTAGCGCGCCCTTCAGCATCGGGCAGGGATGAATGCCAGATGCTCGAAAAGCACATCGGACATCTCGATTCGCTGGCGCGGTAACCTTGGTCGGGCTATGCGCAGAATCGTATAAGGGAGGAGAGGGCAGCGGCGCGAAACAGGCAGTTCGCTGTGCGTTGCGGAACCGCGCCGGCCACCCTCAGGAGAGGAGGGTGGCCGTAATGCATTACTGCTCGGCGAAGGCGCGTTCGATCACGAAGTCGCCAGGAGTCGAGGTATTGCCTTCCTTGAAGTTGCGCTCTTCCAGCATGCGCTTGAGGTCGCGCAGCATCGCTGGGCTGCCGCAGATCATCACGCGGTCTTCCTTCGCGTTCAGTTGCGGGACGTCGAGGTCGGAACACAGCTTGCCGCTTTCGATCAGGTCGGTGATGCGGCCCATGTTCTTGTACGACTCGCGCGTCACGGTCGGGTAGTAACGCAGCTTGCTCGAGACCAGCTCGCCGAGGAATTCATGCTTGGGCAGGTGATCCGTCAGCAGGTCGTGGTAAGCCAGCTCATCCACCTGACGCACGCCGTGCACCAGAATCACCTGCTCGAACTTTTCATAGGTCTCCGGGTCGCGGATGATGCTCATGAACGGCGCGAGACCGGTGCCGGTCGAGAGCAGGTACAGGCGGCGGCCGGGCAGCAGGTAGTCGATCAGCAGCGTGCCGGTCGGCTTGCGGCCGACGATGATGGTGTCGCCGACCTTGATGTGCTGCAGGCGCGAAGTCAGCGGGCCGTCCGGCACTTTGATGCTGAGGAATTCCAGATGCTCCTCATAGTTGGCGCTGACGATGCTGTAGGCGCGCAGGATGGGCTTGCCTTCGACGCGCAGGCCGATCATCGTGAAGTGGCCGTTGGAAAACCGTAGCGCCGGGTCGCGCGTGGTGGTGAAGGTGAAAAGACGGTCTGTCCAGTGATGGACACTCAGCACGCGCTCTTCGTGCATGGCACTCATTTTCGTTCCTCGAAGATCAGTAAAAAGGGGCCATTTTACCGCTCCCGGGCCCGGAAATGCGCGTATTGCGGCATGTTGAAGGCCCAAAGATCGCATGGAGAGCGTCAGACGCGGCATGTTTGCCGCTCCTTGTGCTATCGAGTGAATCAATTATGAAGAACGTCTGACAACAGCCCGCCAGTCGTCATTGTTCAGGGAGTACCCACTCCGGACGGGCACCAGACCGCATGGCATCGAAGTGCTCGCCCCATCTACGCGAGCTTTCTCAAACATTGATCCGTTTGGCGCGATCGGACAAGCGCATGTCGCGATAGCACAAGACCGGCGTGCATCTCCCGTTTCACTCTAAGTTGTCATTCAGGCATCGCCGGCCCTGCCGCCAGTGCTGCCCGAAGGCGCTTCACACTCACCAATTTCGGAACCCGAGCTGTGCAAAACAGCCGCTTCATATCGACAAGGAGGAGAGACAAGATGGACAGACGCAAATTTCTGAAAGGCGCAGCGTATTTCACGGTCGTGAGCGCGAGCGGAACGCTCGCGGCTTGCGGCGGCTCAGGCAGCTCGGCAGACGGGCAGCGCACCTCGATGCTGGCCGAGAGTACCGCCGCGTTCCCGAACAACGTGTATTCATTCCCGCAGGGCATAGCGAGCGGCGACCCGAAGGAGTCGAGCGTCGTGTTCTGGACGCGCTGCGTCAGCCGGAACCCGGCGAACGATCCGGTGGAGCTGCGCCTGCAGGTGGCGACCAACCCATCCTTCCAGGAGCTTGTCGTTTCCGTCCCCTTGGTCGCCACCGCTACCTACGACTACACCGTCCGGGTCAAGGTGCGCGATCTGCTGCCGGATACCCGCTACTACTACCGCTTCGTCGCCGGCCAGGACGCGAGCCACATCGGCAAGACAAAGACCGCGCCGGCAGCCGGGGCCGACGTCGCGCAGATGAGGTTCGCCTGGCTGACCTGCCAGGACTGGACCGTCAACCACTGGGGCGCGATGGAGCTGCTGATCGAGGAAGAGGTCGATTTCCTCGTCCATCTTGGCGACTACATCTACGAGACGGTCGGCGCGTCGTTCCAGGCCGGCAGGGCGGAGCCGGCGCACGGGCAGATCACGCTGCCTGACGGCCTTCCGACGCCGTCAGGCGGCACCTTCGCCAGCAGCGTCGAGGACTACCGCACGCTGTATCGGACTTATCGCAGCGACGAACGCCTGCAGGCGCTGCACCGCAAGTTCCCGATGGTCGTGATCTGGGACGACCATGAATTCTCGGACGACAGCTGGCAGGACCACCAGACCTACAACAACAGCAACCTGCAGCAAACTTCGCGCCGCCGCAATGCGAACCAGGCATGGGCGGAATATATGCCGATCGACTTCGGCGATGTGTCCTTCGACCTGAACAACGCCGCTTACGACAATATCCGCATCTACCGCGATTTCCGATTCGGCAAGCTGATGCACCTGGTGATGACCGACGAGCGCCTGTACCGCGACGACCATGTGGTGAGCGAGGCCGCCTACGCGCAGATGATCGGCCACGATCCGGTCAACGGAATCGACCATGTCGGCTCGCGCTACTTCGTGCCGCAGCCGCTGCTGCATGCGTTCGAAGAGAACCTGACAGCGGCACGCGGACGCGCTCCGAGCATCCTCGGCACGACGCAGGCGCAATGGTGGAAGGACACGCTGAAAACCTCCGGCGCGACGTGGAAGATCTGGGGCAACGAAGTCACGCTCAACCGCATGTGGCTGGACATGCGCAGCATGGCGCCGCCACCGTACAACAATCTCTACATCGTCAATGCCGATACATGGGACGGTTACCCGTCGCATCGCGCCGAGCTGCTGCAGTATCTGAAGACCGAAAACATCGAGAACGGGGTCGCGATCACCGGCGACCTGCACGCTTTCCAGTGCGGCGTGGTGCGCGACCATCCCGATCCGGCGATCGGCACGCCGGTCGCGGTGGACTTCGTTGCCGCCGGCATCAGCAGTTCTTCGTTCTATTCCTACCTGAAGTCCGGCGCCGGATCGACGCCGCTCGCCGCGCTCGTCGCCACGCCACAGCTGTTCGACCAGGTGCTGCGCATGAACAATCCGGACTTCGCCTATGTCGATCACCATGCCCAGGGATACGCGGTCGCGACAGTGACGCCAACCTCGTTCACGGTGCTGTTCAACAAGGTGAACCCGTTGACGGAAACTGGCACGAAGCCGGTAGAGCTGCTGGCCAAGCGCACGCGGATTAAGCTGCAGGCGGGGAGTGCGGCGCCGGTGGTGGAGGACAACGTGGGGTAGAGCGGTTTGATTGTCTGTGCGAGTGGGATGGTGAGGCGGGGCGCTGGGATGGGGGCATGGCGCTATCTCAAATCCAACCCATCACCATTCCCACTCCCGCTTCGACCTTAATGCCACCACACCTCTGCCATCCCGAGCGCAGCGAGGGATCTCGTCCATCCGTAGGGACATTACGCATGAGATCCCTACGCCGGGCGCCCCTCGCTACTCTCGGGATAACAATGTCAGTTCTTTTGACGCAGTAGTGCGTGAGGCCCACCCATCAGGGCCGTGCTTGAATCAGCGCAGGACGCTGTCCCAGCAAGCTTCATCGCCATCCAGCACCGGCGGCGGCAACTCCGCAGTCGGCCGCACGCCATCGAACAGCATCGGGTTCGCAACCATCGGCGGCACTGCCGGGTCGTTGCTTTCGATTCGCATGCCGCGCGCGGCAACATGCGGATGTTCCATTACCTGCGCGATGTCGAGGATTGGTGCGCAGGGCACGGCGGCGCGGTCGAGCAGCGCGCCCCATTCGACGGTGTCGCGCTGCAGCGTCCAATCGGTGATCATTGGTACCAGCGTCTGGCGATGCGCGACGCGGGCGGGATTGGTGCAGAAGCGTTCGTCGCGCGCGACGTCGGGATGCCCGGCCGCTTCGCAGAAGCGCGCGAACTGGCCGTCGTTGCCCACTGCCAGCACCATGTGGCCGTCGCGGGTAGGGAAGACTTGGTAGGGCACGATGTTCGGATGCGCGTTGCCCATGCGGGTCGGATTGGTGCGGCCGATAAGCTGGTTGCTGGCCTGGTTGGCGAGCATCGCCACCTGCACGTCGAACAGCGATGCGTCGATCACGCGGCCGCGACCGGTGCGCTGGCGCTCGTAGAGTGCGGCGAGGATCGCGGTGGTGGCATACACGCCGGTCATCAGGTCGGTCACGGCCACGCCTACCTTCTGCGGTTCCTCGCCCTTGTTGCCTGTGATGCTCATCAGGCCGCCTTCCGCCTGTATCGCGAAGTCGTAGCCGGCCTTGTGCGACAGCGGGCCGTTCTGCCCATAACCAGTAATGGAGCAGTAGATCAGCCTCGGATTGAGCGACTGCAGGCTGGGTGCGTTCAGCCCGTATTTCTCGAGCTGGCCCACCTTGTAGTTTTCGATCAGCACATCGGCCTCGCGCGCGAGCGAACGCACCTGCTCGATGCCTTCCGGGCTGGCGATGTCGATCGCGACCGAACGCTTGCCGCGGTTGGCGCACAGGAAGTAGGCGGCCACGCGCTTGTCGCCTTCGCCCCACCACGGCGGACCCCAGCTGCGGGTGTCGTCGCCGCTGCCCGGACGCTCGACCTTGATCACATCGGCGCCGTAGTCCGCCAGCATCTGACCGGCCCAGGGGCCGGCCAGCACGCGCGACAGGTCGAGCACACGCACCCCTTCAAGGAGGTGCGGGGATGCGTTGTTCATGACCGCCGTTCCGATCAGTTGGAGAAGGCAGCGATGCCGGTGATCGCACGGCCGAGGATCAGCGCGTGCACATCATGCGTTCCTTCGTAGGTATTGACCACTTCCAGGTTGACCAGGTGGCGCGCGACGCCGAACTCGTCGCTGATGCCATTACCGCCCATCATGTCGCGCGCCATGCGGGCGATGTCCAGTGCCTTGCCACAGGAATTGCGCTTTAGGATGGAGGTGACTTCGACCGGCGCGCGACCTTCGTCCTTCATGCGGCCCAGTTGCAGGCAGCCCTGCAGGCCGAGGCTGATCTCGGTCAGCATGTCGGCCAGTTTCTTCTGGATCAGCTGGTTGGCCGCGAGCGGACGACCGAACTGCTGGCGGTCCAGCACATACTGGCGCGCGCGGTGGAAGCAGTCTTCGGCGGCGCCCATCGCGCCCCAGGCGATGCCATAGCGCGCGCTGTTCAGGCAGGTGAACGGGCCCTTCAGGCCGCGCACTTCCGGGAATGCGTTCTCTTCCGGGCAGAACACTTCATCCATCACGATCTCGCCGGTGACCGACGCGCGCAGGCCGACCTTGCCGTGGATCGCCGGCGCCGACAAACCCTTCCAGCCTTTTTCGAGAATGAAGCCGCGGATCGCGCCTTCGTCATCCTTGGCCCACACCACGAACACATCGGCGATCGGCGAGTTGGTGATCCACATCTTGGCGCCGGAAAGCGAGAAGCCGCCCGGCACTTTCTTTGCGCGGGTGACCATCGAGCCCGGATCGGATCCGTGGTTCGGCTCAGTCAGGCCGAAGCAGCCGATGTATTCGCCGGTGGCCAGCTTCGGCAGGTATTTCTGTTTCTGCGCCTCGGTGCCGAACTCGTTGATCGGCACCATCACCAGCGAGGACTGCACGCTCATCATCGAGCGGTAGCCCGAATCGATACGCTCCACTTCACGGGCGATCAGGCCGTAGCACACGTAGTTCAGCCCGCTGCCGCCGTAGGCTTCGGGAATGGTCGCGCCGAGCAGGCCGGTCTCGCCCATCTCGCGAAAGATCGCCGGATCGGTGCGCTCATGGCGGAAGGCTTCCAGCACCCGCGGCGCCAGCTTGTCGGCGGCGAACTGCGCGGCGCTGGCCTGCACCATGCGTTCTTCCTCGGTCAGCTGCTGGTCGAGCAGCAGCGGGTCGATCCAGTTGAAGCTTGCTTTGCCGGCCATTCGGGAGGCTCCTCTTGTTGTCTTCGGCACCGCAGGCGCGCGGGCGGGATGAGCTGATCCTAGGCGCCGCAACGGTGCGTCGCAAACGAGGATTTCGCACCAAACTGTGCGTTTCGCTCACTCCGAGATAAGCTCCGGGTCCATTGTCAGGCTTATCCCGTGAGGTCTTTGCATAATGCGCCGCAAGATTCCCAGCACCGCCGCGCTGATCGCCTTCGAGGCCGCTGCCCGCCACGAGAGCTTCACCCGCGCGGCCGACGAGCTGGCACTGACCCAGAGCGCCATCTGCCGGCAGATCGGCGGGCTGGAGGAATTCCTTGGCCTGGCGCTGTTCCGTCGTTCGCGGCGCGGCGTGAAGCTCACCGCCGCCGGCCAGTCCTACGCCCGCCGCATCGCAGCGCAGCTGGACGCGGTGGAGCGCGACACGCTGTCGGTGATGGGCCAGCAGGGCGCCATGAGCCTGGAGCTGGCCGTGGTGCCGACCTTCGGCACCCAGTGGCTGGTGCCGCGCCTCAGGCATTTTCAGGCGCTGCATCCGGAAATCACGGTGAACCTGACCAACCGCACCCGGCCCTTTCTCTTTGCCGATACCGAGTTCGATGCTGCCATCTACTTCGGCGATGCCGACTGGTCCGGTACCGAGGCGCACTACCTGATGCCCGAGGACCTGCAGCCAGTCTGCAGCCCCGCCCTGCTGCGCGACGGTCAGCCGTTCACGACCCAAGCCCTGGCCGAACTGCCGTTGCTGCAGCAGACCACCCGACCCTATGCCTGGCGGCAGTGGTTCGATTCGCTGGGGCTGAAAGTCGCCCGCGACATGACCGGCCCGCGGCTGGAGCTGTTCTCCATGCTGGCGCAGGCGGCCGAGCATGGCATGGGGGTGGCGCTGATCCCGCCGTTTTTGATCCAGCGCGAACTGGCCGAGGGGCGGCTGGTGCTGGCGCATCCGCACGCCTATCGCAGCGAGACGCGGGCGTATTAC
>JAEZVM010000383.1 GCA_023420795.1 Pseudomonadota bacterium | reverse complement strand
CGCGGTCGGCGAGCCTTTTCACCGTATCGACCAGCCACAGTTCGGTTGACGACGACGGCGCATCGATCACGCGCGCGCCGGTTGACCATTTCGCCATCTGCTTGCTGATCAGCAGCGAGAAAATCGCACCGGTAAAGCCGACTACGAGCGAGTACACCATCAGGGTACCGAGGTTCAGTCCGTTGGCGGTGAGATAACGGTTCACGCCTAGCAGCGACAGAACCACCGACATGACCAGCATGACGGCAAGGTTAGTGGCAAGGAAAAGTACGATTCTTTTCATTCAACAAACTCCTGTTTGGGAAGCTCTTATTAGATAGGTTGTTCGAGAGGAAATTCAAGAGACGGCCATGATGCCACAAACGCAAATCTCAAGCCGGGGCGCCAAATCGGCTGTGGTCAAGCGTTCCAGTCGTGCCAGACCGGCACGACGGTGGCCGGCAGCGGCGGCAACATGCCGAGTTCGATGTGGGACTCGTCGGGTGCATGGAAATCGGAGCCGCGCGAGGCCAGCAAGCCGTAGTTCCGGGCGACGGTAGCAAAGCGGCCGTATTCCTCGACGGTATGACTGCCGGTCACGACTTCGATACCCACGCCGCCATAGCGTTTGAATTCTGTGAGGAACACGTCCAGTTCCAGATCGTTGAATTCATACCTGCCGGGATGAGCGACGATCGCAATGCCGCCAGCGCCGCGAATCCAGCCCACCGCATCCTTCAGCGATGCCCAGCGATGCGGCACATATCCCGGCTTCCCTTCGGTCAGGTAATTGCGAAACACTTCGCCGATATCCTTGCAAACACCGCGTTCGACGATGTAGCGCGCAAAATGGGTACGGGAAATCAGATCGGGATTGCCGACATGCTTCAAAGCGCCCTCGAATGCATCTGGAATGCCGACCGCCGCCAGCTGAGCTGCCATGTCGCGCGCGCGCCGCTCGCGGCCGGAGCGGGTATGCGCAAGCCCGCGCACCAGATCTTCATTGGTTTCGTCGAACCGCAGACCGACAATGTGCACAGTCTGCGCGGCCCAAGTCACCGAGATTTCCACGCCGGTCACATGGCGCATGCCCAGCGAATGCGCCGCCTCGCGGGCTTCGGTAATCCCATCGACTTCGTCATGATCGGTCAACGCCCACACATCGACACCATGCGCCCTGGCCCGCGCTGCCACCGCTGCGGGGGGGAGCGCTCCATCGGAAACATTCGAATGGCAATGAAGATCGACGTTAAGCATGCGAGACGGGCCAGACGATTAACAGAAACGTAATCATTCTACGCGCGCTTTGCCCTGCTTTGCAGACTGCTTACAAAACGTAGCAGCATTGCCTTGTCCACGCAGAAACCGGGTGAGCACTTGTTCTCCCTGCTGCGCCTTCCACCCTAGCCCAGAAATTCTTCAACAAGCTGCGCCAGTGCCTGCGGTTGATCGTGGTGCAGCATGTGGCCAGCATCATGGATGGTTGCCGTTCTGACATTCCGGATGAAGCGGATACGGCGATCGATCTCGGCGCGAGCATCTTCCTTGGGCCCCATCCAGCGCCATGCTTCGGTATCGTTGGCCTCGATCCACAACACCGGCGCAGCAATCGCCTGCCAGCAGGCGAGCACTTCCTCAAGGCGATAGAGAATCGGGCTGACCAGCCTGTGCGCCGGATCGCCGAGGATCTGCCATTCGCCCTGTGCATTCTGCGTCGCCCAATGGCCGGACAGGAAAGTGGCGCGCTCGTCGCTAAGGCGCGGATTGGTTTTCTGCAGGCGCGCAATGATATCCGCTTGTGTCGCATAAGCACGCATCGCCGGCGGATCGCGCAATTCATCCAGCCACTTCGCGTAGCGCCCCGGCGCCTGCTCTGGTCGGGTGGCGGGCATGCCGAAGCCCTCCAGGTTGATCAGCTTATTAATGCGGGCAGGCCTTACGCCGGCGTAAAGGCAAGCCACGTTGCCGCCCATGCTGTGACCGAGCAGATTGACCGGCTGTTCAGGAGAGTAATGTTCCAGGATTGCATCCAGATCACCGAGATAATCGGCAAACCAGTAGCAATCGACACCGGGGTTCTCGGTCATTCCGAAGCCGCGCCAGTCCGGTGCAATCACATGCCAATCCCGCTGCAGGCAATCCACTACGAACTGGAACGAGGCCGACACATCCATCCAGCCATGCAGCATGAACAGCGTCGGCGCATGTTCGCTGCCCCAATGGCGGACGTGATAGCTGAGGCCGCGGACGGGAATGAATTCTGAACGGGATGGCTTCATGTTTTTTGGGTCTCGCTGGAAGATCGTTGCGGAAACGGCATAATAGATACGACACTCGCGACAAACGCGAGCAATGGAACCACCTCTCAATAATTCTAACGGAGACACCATGATTCCTGCCGACCGCCCCGCCTCCCCCGATCGCTACGAAGCCCTGTACAAGGAGTTCCGCTGGCATGTGCCCGGCGAGATGAATATCGGTGAGTTGTGCTGCACGCGCTGGGCGAAGGAGCCATCGCGCATTGCGATCCGTTACGAGGATGAAGACGGCAATGCAGCGAACGTCAGTTACGCCGAGTTGCATGAACAAGCCAACCGCTTGTCGAATGTGCTGCGCAGGCTCGGCGTGCAGAAAGGTGATCGGGTCGCGATCATCCTTCCGCAGCGGCCGGAAACCGCCATCGCGCATATCGCCTGTTACCGACTCGGAGCAATCGCAATGCCGCTGTCGATCCTGTTCGGTCCGGGGGCGCTGGAATACCGGCTGCAAAACAGCGAAGCCGCTGTCGCCATCGTCGATCAGGCGGGATGGGACAACCTGAAGCATGCCCGCACCAACTGCCCTGATCTCAAGCATGTGATTGCAGCGGACTGCGCGGTCGGCGACACACTCGACTGGCGTGTGGAATTGCAAGTGTCAAGCAACGAGTTCGAGCAAGTTCGCACGCTGGCGACAGACCCGGCGGTCCTGATTTACACCAGCGGCACTACCGGCGCACCAAAGGGCGCCCTGATCCCGCATTCGGCGATCATCGGCAACCTCACCGGATTTGTCGCTTCGCAGAACTGGTTTCCGCAGGAAGGCGACGTATTCTGGTCGCCTGCGGACTGGGCCTGGACCGGCGGACTGATGGACGCGCTGCTACCGTCGCTGTACTTCGGCATGCCCATCGTCGGCTATCGTGGGCGCTTTTCTCCCGATACTGCATTTCGCCTGCTGGAGAAATACGGGATCACCAATACCTTCCTGTTTCCGACCGCGCTGAAAATGATGATGAAGGCCTACCCGGCGCCGCGCGACAAGTTCAAGCTACGGCTGCGCGCGATCATGAGCGCCGGCGAAGCCGTCGGCGACGCGGTATTCAACTGGTGCGAAGCGGCGCTCGGCGTGACGCCGAACGAAATGTTCGGCCAGACTGAAATGAACTACATCGTCGGCAACAGCGCGCAGCAGTGGCCGGCCAAATCCGGCAGCATGGGTCGCCCCTATCCCGGCCATCGCGTCGCCGTCATTGATGATGAAGGCAATCCGGTCAAGCCGGGTGAAGTCGGCGAAGTCGCGCTCAATCGCACCGACATCCACGGCTTTCCCGACCCGATCTTCTTCATCGGGTACTGGAAGAACGAGAAGGCCACGCGCAACAAGTACACCGGCGACTGGTGCCGCA
>JAEZVM010000356.1 GCA_023420795.1 Pseudomonadota bacterium | reverse complement strand
AGGGCATCAGGCATGACAGAAAATCGGAAAGCTTGTGGTATCCATATGGCGGCCATTGCAGCCGTTTCCAAGCGTGCATGATAGTCGTTTTTGAAGTTTCGTTCCGGGGTCATTGGCAGCGTTACGCGAGAACGACTGAGAACGGGCGACGGCCTGCTATCATTACTCGCTTGCACTATGCAGCTGATATGCAGCTGATATGCAGCTTTGATCAACGCACACCGGCTCCGGGACAAGGACGGGGCCGCGATTAACAGGAACATCATGAATCTGGAAGACGCGCTGGCGAAAGAAATGGAACTCAAGCCCAAGCTCCTCGGCTGGATTGCCGGAAAATACGAGCTTGATCCCAAGGCCATCGCAAGAGTGGATGCCTGCCAGCTCGGCGGCTGGCTGCATGGCGAGGGGGAGCTCAAGTTCTCATTCGTGAAAAGCTACCGGCCATGCGTCGAAGCGCATGATGCCTTTCATGCGGAAATCGAAAAAGTGGCGCGCATGATCGCCCTCGGCGAACACGCGCATGCGCAAGCCATGCTGGGAAGCGGCACGCCCTGCACCAAGGCCTTCATCGCGATGGTGGGCGCGGTCAGGCAGTTCAAGGCGGACGCCAAGCTGTAAGCGTCAAATTGCCGGCGCATCAACGCCGGCATCAATTGTTGAATCTCAGTTGAACTGGCGGTTTTCGTCCGCGTAAGACGGGCAGCCGTCCAGCCCCCATTTCCCATTACAGACCTGCCATTTGCATTGCTCCCGCCGCAGGAAGCTGTCGAGCTCCAGGCATTGCGCATATTCGCTCTGAGCGCCGATTGATTTGCCGACCGGGGCGACGCTGTTCTGAGCAAGAAGCGGCGTGGAGGGCTCGGACGATTTTTTCGGCGCCCTGGCAACGGCGGTCGCGGTCTTTTTCTTCGTATTGTCCGCAAGCCGGGACGTTGTCCGTGCGTTGTTCGTCTTTTTCGTCGCAGCAGTTTTGCCGGCAGTGGCGCGTGCCGCAACAATCTTTTTCTCCGATGCTGATTCGACACCGGACACCGGAGCGGCGAGTACGGCTCCGGAATCGGCCTGCGCTATTCGATTCGTCGCCAGCATTTCTTCCGGGGCGCCCTTTTTCAGCGCGCCGAGAGAGAAGATCAATGCACCCGCCACGCACCCGCCGATCAGCAGAGCGTGCGCGATGGTGCGAAACCCGGTTTTTCCTTTAACTGCAGCATCTGCGATTGCCGGTTGCGGCTTGCCATAAACTGCGGGCAGCCGCTGCGGAACAAGCGCGGGGAGCAGCGCCTTGCGATCCGTTTCTCCTGCGTTCTCGGGCTGTAAACGGCTCAGCAGCGCAGGCACCGGATGGGGCGCATGCTGCTTGTCTGAATCGTGTGCATCGTCTTGCGGGGATGAGGCGTTGTGCGATTGATCATTCGGCTTGCCCCGAAGCTGCCGCCCTGATTTTTTTGACATCCTGGGCTGCGCCATGATGATTCCCCGTGAATTTGATGGTCTGTAACGGAGCTATGACGTGGACGAAGGAATTTAGTTCCAGCGAGAAATACTACAAACCTATCCTCCGGCGTAGTGCCTCCTCGCATGCCGAAGAGCATGTTTTGTTTCCGTATGGCGTAACGCAAATAAGAGCGTTTTATCTGATACACGGCGAAATTGATTTCGCCCAATGGTGGCCGCGTTTTGCAGGCGTAGCTTGAGCTTTTCCAGTCAGTGCCGCCACTTCAGGATCGCGATTCTTCCGAATGCTTTTTCTGGAGCAGCAGCACCCCATCCGCAGGCGGCCACAGCATCCATCCACATTCGAACGAAAGGAGGTAAGCCGAAGACGACTCGCGCGCATCGACCTGTCCATCACTTCCATAAAAATCATTCAGGAGACACACAATATGAACAAATCTGTCTGGCGGCTTGCCGCCGTGGTTCTGCTTGCCTTATCAAGTTTCTCATCCCCGTCGTTCGCACAGGGATACACCCAGACGAAATATCCGATCGTGCTCGTGCATGGCCTGTTCGGTTTTGACAACATCGGCCCCGTCGATTACTGGTACGGCATTCCATCGGCATTGCGCAGCGACGGCGCGCGGGTCTATATCGCGCAGGTGCCGGCAGCCAACAGTACCGAAGTGCGCGGCGAGCAGCTGCTGCAGCAGGTCAAGCAGATCATCGCCGCCACCGGCGCCGCCAAGGTCAACCTGATCGGCCACAGTCACGGCGGCCCAACCGTGCGCTATGTCGCTTCAGTGCGCCCCGACTTGGTTGCATCCGCGACCAGCGTTGGTGGCGTCAACAAGGGCTCGCCGATTGCCGACATCATCCTCGGCATCGCGCCGGAAGGTTCATTGTCGAGCGCGGTGCTGGAATCGGTCGCCAACGGACTGGCGCAGATCATCAGCTTCCTTTCCGGCAGCCCGAGCTATCCGCAGAACTCGCGCGCGGCCGCCGTGTCGCTCAGCACAGCCGGCTCGGCGAAGTTCAATGCCGCACATCCGTACGGCGTGCCGACTACTGCCTGCGGTGAAGGGGCGTATCAGGCGCGCGGCGTGCATTACTTCTCATGGAGCGGCGCGACGCCGTACACGAATATTTTCGACATCATCGACCCCGGACTGGCTTTGACCTCGCTCGCATTCGGCTTTGCGAAGAACGACGGGCTGGTCGGCAGCTGTTCGTCACGCCTGGGCAAGGTGATTCGCGACGACTATGCGATGAACCATCTCGATGAAGTCAACCAGACGATAGGCATCGTCAACATCTTCGAGACCAACCCGGTCACGCTGTATCGGCAGCATGCCAATCGCTTGAGGAACCTCGGACTGTAAAAGGCCGAACATGAAAAAAACGACGATTGCCGGTTTTGCAGCGGCGGGCCTCGCCGCTGCTTTTTCCGTGGTGAAGATAATGCAGCCGGCCCCTGCCGTGACCGCGGCCAAGCCATCCGAGCCCGACCTGTTCCCCTTTGTGCGTTCCTTCGAAGGCACGCGACCGGACGGCAATATTCAAGCGGAGCAGGGCGAGGTGCTGGTGGTCAATGCCGAGCTGCTGCGGCTGTTCGACTACTACCTGAGCGCGGTCGGCGAAAAACCGCTGGAGGCGATCCGCGCCGAAATCGAACGCGAGCTCGACAACCGGCTGAAGCCCCGCGCCGCAGGCGAAGCCAAGGTCCTGCTCGCCAAATATCTCGACTACAAGAAGGCACTGGTCGATCTGGAGAAGAACCCGCGCATCGCCGGCGGCGGCATCGATGCGATCCGCGCCCGACTGCACGCCTTGCAGGATACGCGGGCGCAGTTCTTCAGCGCGTCGGAAATAGAGGCGCTGTTCGGCATGGAAGACATGCAGAACATCGATGCGGTGGCGCGGCTTGAAATCAGCCAGGACAAAACCTTGAGCGATGCGCAGAAGGCGGAGAAACTCGCCGCGCTGGATGCCGCGCTGCCGGCTGCGTTGCGCGAGGAGCGTGAAGCGCCGCTGAAAATCCTCAGGCTGGAGGAAGCGGCCGGCAGAATGCGCAGCCAGGGTGCGAGCGAGGACGACATCTACCGCATGCGCGCCGACGCAATCTCGCCGGAAGC
>JAEZVM010000330.1 GCA_023420795.1 Pseudomonadota bacterium | reverse complement strand
CCGGATTCTCGATGCGGTAGCCGGCGACGACATCTTCCATTACCAGCAGCGGGTTCGGCGCGCTGAGCGGCTCACGGAATTCGAACGAGAACTCGGCGGCGGCGCGCAATGGCGCCAGTTCCTCCATCTTCGCCAGCATCTTCATACGGCTCTGCGCCTGGCGGGCCTTGGTAGCCTTTGCCTTGAAACGGTCGATGAATGACTGCAGGTGGGCGCGCTGCCGAGCCTGCTTTTCGTAGGCTGCCTGGCTGAGCGCAAGTTGCGCGGCGCGCTGACGCTCGAAGGAAGAGTAGTTGCCGGAATAACGTTTCAGCTTGCGATCGTCGATATGCACGATCACGTTGACCACGCCGTCGAGGAAATCCCGGTCGTGCGAAATGATGATCAGCGTGCCGGCATAGCGCTTGAGCCAGTCTTCCAGCCAGATGATGGCGTCGAGGTCGAGGTGGTTGGTCGGTTCGTCGAGCAGCAGCAGGTCGGACGGGCACATCAGCGCCTGTGCCAGATTCAGCCGCATGCGCCAGCCGCCGGAAAAGCTGGCGACCGGCTGCTGCATCTGGTCCGCCGAAAAGCCGAGTCCGGTCAGCAGCTGCTCAGCGCGCGAGCGCACGGTGTAGGCATCGGCATCGGCCAGCGCGGCATGCAGTTCGCCGATGCGCGTGCCGTGCGCATCATGGTCTGGCGCGTTTTCAAGCTGCGCCAGTTCCGCTTCCAAGCGGCGCAGGTTGGTGTCGCCGTCGATCGCGTATTCCACTGCCGGGCGGTCGAGCGCGGGTGTTTCCTGCGCCACGTAGGCCATGCGCCACTTGGCGGGATAATCCACCTCGCCCAAGTCGGCATGCAGTTCGCCGCGCAGCAGCGCGAAGAGGCTGGATTTGCCCGCGCCGTTGGCGCCGATCAGGCCGATCTTGTCGCCGGGATTGAGCGTCAGATCGACATTCTCCAGCAGCGGCTTGATGCCGCGGGTGAGACTGACTTGCTGAAAACGTATCATTGCTTCTTCAGTTGTTCGGCGGTAAGCAGGAACACCATGTCGTCGCCCGCGCTGGTGGAAACCCAGGTCAGTTCGAGATCGGGGAAGGCAGCTTCTGCAAATTCACGCTCATTGCCGACCTCGACAATCAGCACCCCATGCTTCCTCAGTCGTTCGGCGGCTCCCTCCACAATGTTGCGCACTAGGTCCATACCGTCGGTACCGCCGGCCAGCGCGATCTGCGGTTCGCGCAGGTATTCCCGCGGAAGCTGGCTCATCGATCCGGCATTCACATACGGCGGGTTGGTGACGATCAAGTCGTACTTCTTTTTCGGGACCTTGGCGTACAGATCGGACTCGATCAGGTTAATGCGGTCCTGCAGTTCGTACTCTTCGACGTTGCGGCGCGCGACGGCCAGTGCATCGGCGGAGATATCGACCGCATCGATCTGTGCGTTGGAAAATGCGTCGGCGAGCATGATCGGCAGGCAGCCGGAACCGGTGCAAAGTTCCAGAACGTTCGTCACCGATTCCGGATCGGCCACCCACGGCGCGAACTGCTCGGGAATCAGCTCCGCGATGAAAGAGCGTGGAACGATCACGCGCTCGTCCACATAGAACCGGTAATCGCCAAGCCAGGCTTCATTGGTCAGATACGCAGCCGGGACGCGCTCGACCGTGCGGCGCTCGATGACTTTCAGGATCGCCTGCGTTTCCTCCGGCAGTAGCCGCGCATCGAAAAATGGTTCGAGCTTGTCCAGCGGAAGCTTGAGCGTATGCAGGATCAGGTAGGCGGCCTCGTCGAAGGCATTGCTGCTGCCGTGGCCGAAGAACAGTTTGGCCTCGTTGAAGCGGGTGACGGCGTAACGCAGCAGGTCACGGATGGTGGAGAAGTTGTCTGGAGTCATGGGAAATTGGGAGAAACCCTCTTCCGGCACGGAAGAGGGTGATGCGAAGGTGCTAGCGCAGCAGGTTTTCCAGCGTGCGCCGGTAGATGTTCTTCAACGGATCGATATGGCGCAGCTCGATATGCTCGTCGATCTTGTGAATGCTGCCATTTGGTGGGCCGAATTCGATCACCTGCGGGCAGATCTCCGCGATGAAACGCCCATCCGAAGTGCCGCCGGTGGTGGACAGGTCAGCGTCGAGATTGGTCTCTGCCTTGATCGCTGCGGTGATCGCGTCGCTCAGTTCGCCGCGCGGCGTCAGGAAAGGCTTGCCGCCGATCGTCCACTTCAGGTCATAGTCGAAATCGTACTTGTTCAGGATCGCATGCACTCGCTGTTGCAGACCCTCGACCGTGCTGGCAGTCGAAAAGCGGAAGTTGAAATCGACGACCACTTCGCCGGGGATCACGTTCGTCGCGCCGGTACCGCCGTGGATGTTCGACATCTGCCACGAAGTCGGCAGGTAGTACTCGTTGCCATCGTCCCATTTCTCCGCTGCCAGCTCGGCCAGCGCGGGGGCGGCCAGGTGGATCGGATTCTTTGCTAATTGGGGATAGGCGATATGGCCTTGGACTCCCTTGATGATTAGCCGGCCGGACATCGAGCCACGCCGGCCGTTCTTGATCACGTCGCCGAGCTGGTCGGTCGAGGTCGGTTCACCGACGATGCAGTAGTCGAGCCGTTCGCCGCGTTCCTTCAGTTTTTCGCACACCACCACGGTACCGTCGGTGGCTGGGCCTTCCTCGTCGCTGGTCAGCAGGAAGCCGATCGAGCCCTTGTGGTTCGGATGCGCGGCGACGAATTCCTCCACTGCGACCACCATCGCCGCAATCGAGGTCTTCATGTCGGCGGCGCCGCGGCCATACAGCTTGCCGTCACGCTGCGTCGGCTCGAAAGGATGGGAGGTCCATTGTTCCAGTGGACCGGTCGGCACTACATCGGTGTGGCCGGCAAACACTACCAGCGGCTGCGTATTGCCCCGGCGTGCCCAGAGATTGGTGACGCCGCCCGATTCGATCGTTTCGCATTCGAAGCCGAGCGGCGACAGCAATTCGATCAGTCGTTGCTGGCAGCCTTTGTCATCCGGTGTAACCGATGAGAGGGAAATGAGTTCTTCCGTGAGCGCGAGGGTTTTGCTCATAAACTACTTATTGAAAATCTGTTGATAAAGCGCGTCGGAAAAGCCGACATGCGCACTGTCGCCGGTCACGAGAACCGGACGCTTGACGACCGATGGCGATTCCAGCATCAGCGCCGTGGCGCTGGCTGCATCCGTGACGCTGGCCTTGCGCTCGTCGCTCAATGCGCGCCAGGTCGTGCCCTTGCGGTTGACAAGCACATCCCATCCGACATGCGCGAGCCAGAAAACGAGCAGTTCACGGCTGATGCCGGCCTTCTTGAAATCGTGAAAGGTATAGGCGATGTTGTTCTGGTCCAGCCAGACGCGCGCCTTCTTGACCGTGTCGCAGTTGGGAATGCCGTACAGGATGGTCATTGCGTCAGACATTCAGGGTGAACTCGGTGAAGGTTGGTCCTTCGTCCTGCTTCGGTTCCGGCTCGGACGGTTGCTGCTTGCCGGGTTGCTGTGCATTGTTGAGCAGCCAGTACAGGTTGGTCGCCGAGTCGGCATTGGCCAATCCTTCTTCCTGCGTGATGACGCCATCCTGAATGAGCTGCATGAGCGCCTGCTCGAAGGTTTGCGAGCCCGGCGCCATGCTTTTTTCGATGGCTTCCTTGATCTGGCTGATCTCGCCTTGCTCGATGAGTTCCGCGACATGCCGCGTATTGAGCAGAACTTCGACGGCAGCCCTGCGTCCCTGATCGACGGTCATTACCAGGCGCTGCGAAACGATGGCCTTGATGGTCGCGGCGAGATCGAGCAGCAGGGACGGGCGGTTTTCGAGCGGATAAAAATTGATGATGCGGTTGAGCGCATGGTAGCTGTTGTTCGCATGCAGCGTCGCCACCACCAGATGGCCGGATTGCGCATAGGCGAGTGCGGCACCCATGGTTTCCTTGTCTCGGATTTCGCCGATCAGGATGCAGTCCGGCGCCTGACGCAGTGCATTCTTCAGCGCGATCTTCAGGCTTTCTGCGTCGATGCCGATCTCGCGCTGGTTCACGATAGACTTCTTGTTGGTGAACAGGAATTCGATCGGGTCTTCCAGCGTCAGGATATGGCCGGTCTTGAGCGTATTGCGATGGTCGAGCATCGCGGCAATCGTCGTCGATTTGCCGGAGCCGGTCGCGCCAACAACAAGTACCAGGCCGCGCTTTTCCATGATGACGTCGGCCAGCACCGGCGGGACATGTAAGTCCGATAGTCGCGGAATTTCGCCGGGGATGTGGCGAAACACGGCAGACAGGCTGCCGCGCTGGCGGAATGCCGACAGGCGGAAGCTGCCGAGGCCGGCAACCGGAATCCCCATGTTGAGTTCGTTGCGGGATTCCAGTTCCTGCATCTGTTCGGCGGAAACGACTTCGCCCAGCAGCGACTTGATGGTTGCATGATCCATCTTCTGCTGGTTTATGGGGAGCAGATGGCCGTTGATCTTGATGTGGATCGGAGAGTTCACCGAGATGAACATGTCCGACGCCTTCTTGTCCTTCATCAGCTGGAACAAACGATCCATTGCCATGCTGCTCTCCTTGGTCCGCCCTTGTTTAAGCGTATTTAAGCGCGTTTATGCGTCACGCAGCAGTTCGTTGATGCCGGTCTTGGCGCGGGTCTTCGCATCGACGCGCTTGACGATCACTGCGCAGTACAGGCTGTACTTGCCGTCCGCCGAAGGCAGGCTGCCGGACACCACCACCGAGCCGGCCGGCACGCGGCCATAGCTGACCTCGCCGGTCGCGCGGTCGTAGATCTTGGTCGATTGGCCGATATACACGCCCATCGAAATCACCGAGTTTTCCTCGACGATCACGCCTTCGACGATCTCCGAGCGCGCACCGATGAAGCAGTTGTCCTCGATGATGGTCGGGTTGGCCTGCATCGGCTCCAGCACGCCGCCGATGCCAACGCCGCCGGACAGGTGCACGTTTTTGCCGATCTGCGCGCAGGAGCCGACGGTGGCCCAGGTATCGACCATCGCGCCTTCATCGACATAGGCGCCGATGTTGACGTACGAGGGCATGAGCACTACGTTCTTGGCGATGAAGCTGCCGCGACGTGCGACTGCCGGCGGTACCACGCGGAAGCCGCCCTTGGCAAAGTCTTCTGCCGTGTAGCTGGCGAATTTGGTCGGCACCTTGTCATAGAATTGCAAGTTGCCGCCAGCCGGCATCGGTACGTTGTCTTCCAGTCGGAAGGACAGAAGAACAGCCTTCTTCACCCACTGGTTGACCACCCAGCTGCCGCTATCCTTCTGCGCGACGCGCAGCGTGCCTTGGTCGAGTTGCGCGAGTACATGCGCAACGGCATCGCGTACTTCCGCAGGCGCGGATTTCGGGGAAAAGTTCGCGCGGTCTTCCCACGCCTGATCAATGATTTGCTGAAGTTGTTGAGTCATCTCGGTACTTGATAAGTTGATGGTTCAGGATAGTTTCTTGGTGAATTCGACGATGCGTCGAGCGGCTTCGAGGCACTCATCCACCTCGGCGACCAGCGCCATGCGGATGCGGTTCTGGCCGGGATTGATGCCGTGCGCCTCGCGTGCAAGATAGCTGCCAGGCAAGACGGTCACATTATATTCGGCGTACAGGCGCTTCGCGTACTCGGTGTCCGACAGCTTTGGTACCTTGGCCCAAAGATAGAATCCGGCATCCGGCAACTGCACGTCCATCACTTCCTGCATCAGCGGCGTAACCTGGCTGAACTTGGCGATGTACATCGCACGGTTTTCGATGACGTGCTGTTCATCATTCCACGCGGCGACTGAAGCAGCCTGTATGGTCGGACTCATCGCGCTGCCGTGGTAGGTCCGATACAGCAGGAATTTTTTCAGTACTTCGGCGTCGCCGGCGACGAAGCCGGAGCGCATGCCGGGCACGTTGGAGCGCTTCGACAAGCTGGAAAACGCGATCAGGCGGGGGAAGCCGGTACGGCCAAGCTTGTGGGCTGCTTCCAGTCCGCCGAGCGGGGCGTCGGATTTGAAATAGATCTCGGAATAGCATTCGTCGGCGGCAATCACGAAGCCATAACGGTCCGATAGATCGAACAGCTCTTTCCAGTCGTCCAGCGTCAGTACCGCGCCGGTCGGATTGCCGGGCGAGCAGACATACAACAGTTGCACGCGAGGCCAGACATCGGCGGGCACGCTTCTGTAATCCGGCGCGAAATTTCGTTCCGGATCCGAATTCACGAAATACGGCTGCGCTCCGGACAGATAGGCCGCGCCCTCGTAAATCTGATAAAACGGGTTGGGGCACATCACCAGTGCGTCTCCGCGGCTGGGATCGATGACGGTCTGCGCCAGCGCGAACAATGCTTCGCGCGAGCCGTTGACCGGCAGGACCTGCGTCGTGGCGTCGATTTTCGGCAGTCCATAGCGGCGCTCCAGCCAGCCTGCGATCGCAGCACGCAATGCTTCGGAGCCGGTCGTGCTTGGATAATTTGCCAGGCCGGCCAGATTGTCTGCCAGCGCTTTCTG
>JAEZVM010000312.1 GCA_023420795.1 Pseudomonadota bacterium | reverse complement strand
ACGAAGATCGCCGCGATGATCCATACGATCACCGGCACTTCCTT
This sequence comes from Pseudomonadota bacterium, assembly GCA_023420795.1. Classification (GTDB taxonomy): domain Bacteria; phylum Pseudomonadota; class Gammaproteobacteria; order Burkholderiales; family Burkholderiaceae_D; genus Noviherbaspirillum. The sequence goes on along the minus strand of JAEZVM010000312.1, from coordinate 3,621 downwards.
CGCGCGGCCGGTGAACAGTTTCAGCCCCGCATATGAGATGAAACCGAACGCGACACCGTTGGCAATCGAATAGGTGAACGGCATCATCAGCGCGGTGATCACGCCCGGCACGCTTTCCGTGCTGTCTTCCCATTTGATGTCGGCCAGTTCGCGCAGCATCAGGCAGGACACGAAGAACAGTGCCGGCGCGGTCGCATAGGCGGGCACTGCGCCGGCCAGCGGCGCGATGAACAGGCAGGCGAGGAACAGCACCGCGACCGCGACGGCGGTGAGTCCGGTGCGACCGCCCGCCTGCACGCCGGAGGCGCTTTCGATGTAGGCGGTGGTGGAAGAGGTGCCCATGAAGGCGCCGGCAACGATCGCGCTGCTGTCGGCCAGCAGCGCCTTGTTCAGCCGCTGCATCTTGCCTGCCTTCAGCAGGCCGGCGCGGGCTGCCACGCCCATCAGCGTGCCGGTGGCATCGAACAGTTCGACCAGGAAAAACACCAGCACCACGTTCAGGATGCCGATCGACAGCGCGGTCTCGAAATCGAGCTGGAAGGCGGTCGGCGCGATCGACGGCGGCATCGACACGATGCCCGTGAACTTGTTGCCGGCGAAGATGAAGCTGAGGAGGGTGACTGCGACGATGCCGATCAGGATTGCGCCTTTCACGCGCAGTCGGTCGAGTGCGACGATCAGGAAGAAGCCGAGGATCGCGAGGATCGTCGGCGCCTTGTGCAGGTCGCCGAGTGTGACAAGGGTGGCCTGACTACCGGCGATGATGCCGGCGTTCTTCAGCGAGATGATTGCGAGGAACAGGCCGATGCCGGCAGTGATGCCGGCGCGTACCGAATGCGGGATGCCGTTGACGATCATCTCGCGCACCCGCACCAGCGTGACGATCACGAACAGGATGCCGGAGATGGCGACTGCGCCCAGCGCCGCTTGCCAGGTGTAGCCCATGCCGAGCACCACGGTGTAGGCGAAATACGCATTCAGGCCCATGCCTGGCGCCATCGCGATCGGATAGTTCGCATACAGGCCCATCACCAGGCTGCCCAGCGCCGCCGCAAGGCAGGTGGCGACGAATACTGCGTCCTTCGGCATGCCGGCGTCACCGAGGATGGAAGGATTGACGAAGATGATGTAGGCCATCGTCAGGAAGGTGGTCACGCCGGCGAGCAGCTCGGTGCGTACATCGGTGCCGTGTTCCTTCAGCTTGAAGAAGCTTTCCATCCATTGCATTTTTATTCTCCTGAAAATGAACTCATGTCACCCACCGACATGCCACGAGTGACGGGCGGTATTTTGCACGATTGCACCGCTGTCCTGAAAAAGAAACAAGCAGGGCAAAAAAGTTTCTGTACTTTTCGACAAGAAAATCCGATTTGACAACAAGAGCCACTAACATAGCGCATTTATTTGTCGCGGCCTGAATAAACATGCAGCGCAACGCTGCAGCGAGCAACACATGCACACCCGCTTACGCTTAAGCAAAATCACAAAAAGATATCCATCGGTAGTCGCCAATGACAGCATCGACCTGACGGTGCTGCCGGGCGAGATCCACTCCATCCTCGGCGAGAACGGCGCCGGCAAATCGACGCTGATGAAGATCATCTACGGCGCGGTCAAGCCGGATGCCGGGCAGATTTTCTGGAACGGCAAGGAAGTCCACATCGCCAGCCCGTCGGCGGCACGCCAGCTCGGCATCGCGATGGTGTTCCAGCATTTCTCGCTGTTCGACACATTGACGGTTGCCGAGAACATCGCGCTCGGCCTGCCGGGCGACACCAATCTGAACGAACTCAGCAGGCAGATCGAATCCACCGCGCGTCAGTACGGTCTCGACCTTGAACCGCAGCGGCATGTGCATACGCTGTCGGTTGGCGAGTGCCAGCGCGTCGAGATAGTGCGCGCGCTGCTGGCGAAACCGCAGTTGCTGATCCTCGACGAGCCGACCTCGGTGCTGACGCCGCAGGCAGTCGAAAAACTGTTCGAAACGCTGCGCCGGCTTGCCGACGAGGGTTGCAGCATCCTCTACATTAGCCATAAGCTCGATGAGATCCGTACGCTGTGCCACAAGTGCACGGTAATGCGCGGCGGGCAGGTGACCGGCGTGTGCGACCCGATGGAGGAAAGCGTGGCCAGCCTGTCGCGCCTGATGATCGGCGCGGAACCGCCGGCGGTGCACGCGGCCGAGCGCGAGCCGGGTGACATCGTGCTGGCGGTACGCAATCTGTCATTGCCGAAGCGTCATCCGTTCGCGACCGAACTTTCCAACATTAGCCTTGATGTGCATGCGGGCGAGATCGTCGGCATCGCCGGCGTGTCCGGCAACGGCCAGCAGGAGTTGCTGGCGGCGCTGTCGGGCGAAGACCCGCGTGCGGCCGACGAGGCGATCCTGCTTAACGGCGAAGCGATCGGCCGCATGAATGCCGCGCGCCGCCGGCAGAAGGGCCTCGGCTTCGTGCCGGAAGAAAGACTTGGTCGTGGCGCGGTGCCGGACCTGTCGCTGGCGAAGAACATCCTGCTGTCGCACCAGGACGAAAACACCGTCGCGCACGGGCTGGTGAAATCGGGCTCGATCAACCGGCTTGCTGCATCCATCATCGAACGTTTCAAGGTGAAGGCAGCGGGTCCGCAGGCGACCGCCGGCAGCCTGTCCGGCGGCAACCTGCAGAAATACATCGTCGGCCGCGAAGTGGTGCGCCAGCCGAAGGTATTGATCGTGTCGCAGCCGACCTGGGGCGTCGATGTCGGCGCCGCTGCGCAGATCAGGGCCGAGCTGGTCGCACTACGCGATGCCGGCTGCGCGCTGCTGGTGGTGTCGGAAGAACTAGAAGAACTGTTCGAGATATGCGACCGACTGGTCGTGATCGCGAAGGGCCGCGTGTCTCCGCCGCTGTCGCGTACCGAGGCCAGCGTGGACAGTATTGGCCAGTGGATGAGCGGCCTGTGGGAACAAGACGCAGCGGAGGCCGCACATGTTTAAGCTTGAAAAGCGGCCCAGTCCGTCTGCGCTGATGTCGTGGCTGTCACCGGTGTTTGCCTTGCTGCTGACAGTGCTGTGCGGCGTGATCATGTTCGTTGCGCTTGGCAAGGATCCGATTGAAGGACTGGCGGTGTTCTTCATCGAGCCGGTCAAGGACTTGCATGGCTGGTCTGAAGTCGGCGTGAAGGTCGCGCCGCTGCTATTGATCGCGGTGGGGCTGGCTATCTGCTTTCGCGCGAACGTGTTCAACATCGGCGCCGAAGGGCAGCTGGTGCTGGGCGCGATCACCGGCGGCGCGGTCGGCCTGTATTTCGATCAGGGCGAAGGCGGCGGTGTAGGCATGATCGCGTTGATGCTGGTTGCCGGCATGGCGGGCGGCATGGCATGGGCGGCGATCACCGCCTTCCTTCGCGATCGCTTCCATGCGAACGAGATCCTGGTGTCGCTGATGCTGGTGTACGTTGCGCAGCTGCTGCTGAACCTGCTGGTGCACGGCCCGCTGCGAGACCCCGAAGGCTTCAATTTCCCGCAGTCGCGCATGCTTTCCGAGGGCTTCCTGCTGCCGACGGTCCTCGAAGGCACGCGCCTGCACCTGGGCATCGTGATGGCGCTGGTCGCGTCGGTGATCGGCTGGATTTTCCTGA
>JAEZVM010000150.1 GCA_023420795.1 Pseudomonadota bacterium | reverse complement strand
CCTCAGGATGGCCGAAGAACCAGAACAGGTGCTGCCACAGCAAAGGGTCGCCGCCCTTGTCGGCAATGAAGAACGGCCAGTGAAAGCTGCGCTCGATTTCCAGTAGCAAGGTGCACAGGATCACCGCTGGAAACGCGAAGATGATCATGCCGGCGAACACCAGCATCGACCAGGCGAAGACCGGCATCTTGTCGAGCGTCATGCCAGGCGCGCGAGTCCGCAGGATGCCGACGATGATTTCAATCGCGCCGGCGATCGCCGAGATTTCAATGAAACCGATGCCGAGCAGCCAGAAATCGGCATTGGCCCCCGGCGAATGGCGATAGCTGGAGAGCGGCGGATACATGAACCAGCCGCCCTCCGGCGCCATGCCGAAGAACAGGCTGCAGAAGAACACCAGCCCGCCGACCGCGTATGCCCAGTACGCATAGGCGGACAGGCGCGGGAAGGGCAGGTCGCGCGCGGCCAGCATATTCGGCAGCAGCAGCACGCCCATTGCCTCGACTGCCGGCACGGCGAACAGAAACATCATGATGGTGCCGTGCATTGTGAACAGCTGGTTGTAGGTCTGCGGTCCGATCAGGTCGTTCTCCGGCACCGCGAGCTGCGTGCGCATCAGCAATGCAAGGATGCCGGCCAGCAGGAAGAACAGGAAGGCGGTGCCGATGTAGAACAGGCCGATGTAGGTATTGTTGACGGCTGTGACGATTCGCCATCCCGACGGCGGCTCCCATGCCTTCTTCAACTGTTCGAGTTCGCCCGGCGGGCGCGGCGCATCGTTCGGCAACCGCGTCATTGCAGGCTTTCCAGATAGGCAGCCAGCGCGCGCAAATCCTCGCCGGAAAACTGCGCGAACGACGGCATCTTGTTGCCCGGCTTCAGATGCTGGCCGCCGGCGATCCAGCCGGCGATACTGCCGGGATTCTTCGGAAGCGTGCCGGCCGCAAGCGACAGACGGCTGCCGACATGCGTCAGGTCCGGCCCGTGCGTGCCGGCGGCGCTCGTGCCCCGGATCGTGTGACACAGGCCGCAGCGGTTGTCGAGAAACAGCTGCCTGCCGTGCTGCAGCTGAGGGCTGCCCGGTTCTTGGGCCGGCAGCAGATTTGCCTCCAGCCAGCTACGGTACTCGTTCGGCTCGGACACGACAACTTGCAAGGCCATGTTCGCATGCTGCATGCCGCAGTATTCCGCACACTGGCCGCGAAACACGCCGGCTTCGTTCGCAGTGATGCGCAAACGGTTGACCGTGCCGGGCAGCATGTCGAGCTTGCCCGCCAGATTCGGCACCCAGAAACTGTGGATCACGTCGGAGGTCATCAGGATCAGCTCCACCGGCGAGCCGGCGGGAATACGGATCTCGTTCGCGGTTTCGAGCATCGGCTTGCCGCTATCGTCGAGATAGCGGATGCGCCACCACCACAGCTCGCCGACGACCTCAATGCGCGCCGCCGGCTGGCCGCGTGCGCCGACCATCGCGGCGGCGGATGCAAAGGTATAGACCAGCAGCGCGCTCAGCACCACGACAGGAAAGGCGATGCCCGCGCCGACGATCAATGCCTGTCTGCCGAGCGCCGCACGCTGCCTGCCTGTTCCGCTCAGCGCGACCAGCGCCAGCACCATGACCGCAATGAAGATCAGCGTGCCGCCGCCAAACAATATCCATGTGATCTCGGCTATTCCTGCAGCATTTTCGCCCTTCGGATCGAGCGCGGACTGCATGCTTGCCGACGCAGGCAACGGCGATGCAGCAAGCAGCGCCAGCAAGAAGATAGGGGCGGTTATCAATCCGGAATATCTTCCGGATAAACAGGGGCATTTCACTGTCATTCCGAACGCAGTGAGGAATCTCCGCTGCGTAGCACATTGCATACCATTCACAAAGCACCTGTATGGAAATGCCGAAGATAATGTGTGATACCGGTTTGACAGCCGGTTTTTCAAGTTGCTGCAGTTTTTACATACCGGCGATTACAAAACCCACGTTGTTAAATTCCGTTCGGTAATCGGACTACATGTTGCGCACCGTTCGTGAAGCACTGGCAAAGAACTTGCAAACCGGCAGAACGATTCCTCAAACGACGGGAGTGTTTCGCATGCCGGTCACGCGAGTGCCTTGCCGTATGGTCGCAGCGATAGCGCTTGCGATGCTGCCGCTCGCAGCGCAAGCGCATGTTCCCGATGCTGCGTCGCCTGCACCGCAGTGGGAGTTCGATCCGTGGGTCGTCGCAAGTCTGCTTGCGTTCAGTACGTTGTATGTGCTCGGCATCTATCGGCTGTGGTCCTGTTCGCGGCAGGGGGCGGGCGTACCTGTCTGGCGTGCGGGCTGTTTCTTCGCCGGGTTGTGCGTCGTCGTCGCAGCCCTCGTATCGCCGCTGGATGCGCTCGGCGCACAACTGTTTTCCATGCACATGCTGCAGCATGAACTATTGATGCTGATCGCTGCGCCGCTGCTTGTCGCCGGCTCGCCGCTCGCGGTCTTCCTCTGGGCGTTCGCCCAGGCATCGCGCCGGCGAATCGGACAGCTTGCCCGGGCGTCCGTCGTCCGGTCCGCATGGCATGCGTTGACGCTGCCGCTCGTCGCTTGGGTGCTGCATGCGGCGGTGCTTTGGATTTGGCATGCGCCGAGCCTGTTTCAGGCCAGTCTTGTCAACGACACCGTCCATGCGCTGCAGCATGCGGCCTTCCTGTTGTCGGCACTGCTGTTCTGGTCGTCGCTGTCAGGAACGGTGCGTGCCGGGCCAGCGCTGGTATACATCCTGACCACCGCCATTCACAGCGGTATGCTGGGCGCGCTGCTGACGTTCTCGCCAGGCGCGTGGTATCCGGTCTATGCGGGGCGAACCGAGGTCTGGGGATTGAGCCTTCTGGAAGACCAGCAGCTCGGCGGGCTCATCATGTGGGTGCCGGCCGGATTTGTGTTGCTGGGCGCCGGGCTCGCATTCGCAGCGAAGGTCATCCATCCGGGCGGCGGCGTCCGGCCTGCATGGAAATAAATCCGATGCGTGCGCCGCTCACATTGCTGATGCTGCTGCCGCTGATGATCAGCAGTTGCGGCGATACGCCGGCGACGCGCATTCCCGGCGCGGATGCCGAACGCGGCAAGGATGCGATCCTGCGCTACGGCTGCGCCTCCTGTCATGCGATTCCCGGCGTCGCCAATCAGGGCAGCAATGTCGGGCCGCCGCTGGACAAGATCGCACGGCGTGCCTACATCGGCGGCATCTTGCCGAACACGCCGGATGACATGGTGCGCTGGCTGCGCGATCCGCCGCAGCTCGATCCGCGCACCGCGATGCCGGCGATGGGCATTTCCGACGCCGAGGCGAAGGATATCGCCGCCTACCTCTATACGCTCGATTGAGGCGCGCGATGACGATCCGGCTGCGGACACTTATGATTCTGGCCATGATCGGCGTGGCGGCGGCCGCAGCGTTCGTGTATGCGGGCGTGTACAACATCGCCGCGACCGAGCCGCATACCGCACCGGTCAATCATCTGCTGGAATTCGCGATGCGGCGCTCGCTGAAGATGCGCTCCCATGCGGTGGAGGTGCCGGACCTGCGCGGCGAGGAGCGTATTCGCAACGGCCTGCGGATCTATCGGTCCGCGTGCCTGCAATGCCACGGCGCGCCGGGCGTCGCACCTGAACCATTTGCTGCCGGCATGATGCCGCCACCGGCCAACCTGACGGACACTGCACGTCACTGGCAGGCATCGGAAATCTATCTCGCGGTGCGGCAGGGCACGAAGATGACCGGCATGCCCGCCTGGGAATACCGGCTCGACGATAGCGAGCTCTGGGATGTGGTTGCCTTCGTCATGCGCCTGCCGGCACTGTCGCCAAAGGAGTATGCGGACTGGAGCATCAGCGTTGCCGACATGCCGTCGCCCACGGATGGCGCGATGGCGCAGACATCTGCTCCGCTCGGTGATGTGGAAGCCGGGCGGCGCGCGATGACGCAATACCTGTGCGCCACCTGCCACCAGATCCCGGGCGTGGTCGGTGCGAACAAGCATGTCGGTCCGCCGCTGAACGGCATCGCCAAGCGCCGCTATATCGGCGGCGTCGTGCCGAATACGCCGGAGACGATGGTGCGCTGGTTGCAGGACCCGAAACAGTTTGACCTGCTGTCGGCGATGCCTGCACTCGGCGTCACCGACAAGGATGCGCGCGATATGGCGGCCTATTTGTATACGTTGGAGGATCTGGAGTAAGACGCCAGTTCTGGTCCTTGCTGTGTCATTCCGAGCGCAGCGAGGAATCTGCAGCCTGTGAAGTACCAGGGTGTTTGAGATTCCTCGTTACGCTCGGAATGACATGTCTGGGGAAGCAATGAATCATTTCGCTGTCGCCGTCACCCGCCACACCACATTCCCCACATCATCCGCCACCAGCAGCGCGCCGCTCTTGTCCACCACCACGCCCACCGGACGCCCGAGTGCATTGCCGTTGTTATCAACGAAGCCGGTCAGCACATCCTCCGGCATGCCGCTCGGCATACCATCTTTGAACGGGACGAAAATCACTTTGTAGCCGCTGTGCGGATTGCGGTTCCATGAGCCATGCTGGCCGATGAATGCACCGCCCGCATACCGCTGTGGGAATGCCTTTCCTTCATAGAACGCCAGTCCCATCGACGAGGTATGCGCGCCGAGCGCGTAGTCCGGCACGATGGCTTTTGCGGCCAGATCGGGCTTTTGCGGCTCTATTCTCGGATCGATGTGCTGGCCGAAGTAACTGTACGGCCAGCCGTAAAAGCCACCGTCTTTCACTGAAGTCATGTAGTCGGGTACCAGGTCGCTGCCGAGTTCGTCGCGCTCGTTCACCGTGGTCCACAGTGCGCCGCTGTGCGGCTGCCATGCCAGCCCGTTCGGGTTACGCAGGCCGTAGGCGAACAGCCGGAAACGTTTCGCCGCCGGGTCCACTTCGAGGATCGCGGCGCGGTTTACTTCATTTTCCATGCCTTTTTCGCCGACGTTGCTGTTGGAGCCGACCGTCACATACAGGCGCTTGCCGTCGCGGCTGGCGATCACGTTACGTGTCCAGTGGCGATTGATCGGCCCTGCCGGCAGATCGACGATCTTCTCACCCGGGCCTTCGATCCGCGTTGCGCCCGGCGTATATTTGAAACGCATGACCGAATCGGTATTGGCGACGTACAGGTCGGTGCCGACCAGCGCCATGCCGAACGGTGAATTCAGCGCGTCCCGGAATATGGTGCGCATCTCGGCCACGCCGTCGCCGTCTGTGTCTCGCAGCAATGCGATGCGATTCGCGCTTTCGCCCCCCGAGCCGGCGCGCTTCATCATCATTTTCATGATCCGTCCGCGAATGCCCTTGTAGTCCTCCGGCTTCGGCGGCGCGTCGGCTTCGGCGACCAGCACGTCGCCATTCGGCAGGACATGCAGCCAGCGCGGATGATCGAAGCCGCCGGCGTAGGCATTCACCGCAAAGCCGGCCGCCGCAACCGGCTTTGCACCGGATTGCCAGCCCTTGGCCGGCGCGATCTTCACCGTCGGTATGGCGGTCTGGTTCGGGGGCGGCAGCTTTGGGTTCGGTCCCATACCGGCCTGCGGCGGCAGCGTCGCCATCTCACCGCATCCGCCAAGCGCAACAAGGAGCAGGCTGCCTGTCAGCAGCGAACGAATTGCGTCGCGCATCGTATTTCTCCATGGACGGTTATAGGCGCTGCGCGATGCAAGAAACATGACAGGCTCCGGCTTGTTTTGCGTGAATACCAGCGGAAAAGACCCGCCGCATTCAACAACATGGGAAAGAAACTGTCATACACAGACAATAGATCAGGTTGTTCAACTTTTTCCAATGGAGGGACGCATGAACCTTTCTTTCTCGGAAGACCCCACCAATACCAGCACCGACCGCGTGCGCCGTTCGACTCGGGTGCATGTAAATCAGGAAATAGATCGCGAGACGGACCGCAATATCGAGCGCTACTCGGACGGCAGCCGGGTTGCGATCATCCGTCGTATCGAACAGCTGGACAAGGAGTGGGACATTGAGCGTGTGCTGGAAGTCAATGCCTCGACGCTGGCCTTGACCGGTCTCGTGCTGGGCATCACGGTGAACCGGAAATGGCTTGCGCTGCCAGGCGTCGTCCTGCCTTTCCTGCTGCAGCACGGGCTGCAGGGCTGGTGCCCGCCGTTGCCGCTACTACGGCAGCTCGGCGTGCGTACGCGCGGAGAGATCGACCGGGAAAAATATGCGTTGAAAGAGCGTCTCATCGCGTATTGAGGGAAGCGGAATGTTTCTGCGCCACGAGAGTGCGACGTTTATACTTCATGGTTCCTTGGAAACATATGGCACAGAGACAGAAATTGCATACCGATCATCTTTCCCGCCTGGCACACGATCACGTTTTCGATGCAGGCAATCAGGCCGCCGAGCGCAGCACGCGGATGGTAATGTGGATCACGCTGGTGACGATGGTCATCGAGATCACCGCCGGCTGGTGGTTCAATTCGATGGCGCTGCTGGCCGACGGCTGGCACATGAGTTCGCACGCGCTGGCGATCGGCCTGAGCGCATTTGCTTACGCTGCCGCCCGACGCTATGCGCAGGATCCGCGCTTCGCCTTTGGCACCTGGAAGATAGAGGTGCTGGCTGGTTATACCAGCGCCATTTTCCTGGTCGGCATTGCCGCAATGATGGTGGTTGGCTCCGTCGAACGGCTACTGGCGCCTCAGCCGATCCATTACCAGCAGGCGATGATCGTGGCCGGCATCGGTCTCGCAGTGAACATCGTGTGCGCTTTCATCCTCGGCGGCGCGCACCATCATCACCATCATGATCATCACGGCGACCATCATCACGCGCATGACGACCACCATCATCACCACGACCTGAACCTGAAATCGGCCTATGTCCACGTGATTACCGATGCGGCGACGTCGCTGCTGGCGATCGTCGCGCTTGCCGGCGGATGGCTCTATGGCTGGTCCTGGCTCGATCCGGCGATGGGCATCGTCGGCGCGATCCTGGTCGCCGTGTGGGCGAAGAATCTGGTCGTCGAAACCGGCAAGGTTCTGCTCGACCGCGAAATGGACCATCCGGTGGTCGAGGAAATCCGCGAAGTGGTTGAAACCGGGCCCGAGCATGACGGAACGCGCATTGCGGACCTGCATGTCTGGCGCGTCGGCAAGCAGTCGTATTCCTGCGCGCTGAGCGTCGTCACGCATGATCCGGCGCTGACGCCGCAGATACTGCGCGACCGGCTCGCAGTACATGAGGAAATCGTCCATACGACGATAGAGATCCATCATTGCGCCTGAGACTATAAGGAGCTGCGATGAGCACACTGCCGACCTTGTTCGTTTCACATGGCTCGCCGATGCTGGCGATCGAGGACAGTCCCGCACGCCGCTTCCTGCTGGAACTCGGCAAGTCGCTGCCCCGGCCGAAAGCCATTCTGGTTGCGTCCGCGCACTGGGAATCGATCGGCGGCCCGGCCGTCAGTCTTGCGCCGCAACCGGAAACCATCCATGACTTCGGCGGTTTTCATCCCGCACTATTCGCGATCGAGTATCCGGCACCGGGCGCTCCGGAGGTTGCCGCACGTGCCGCCGAACTGCTGGAGCAGACCGGATTCCCCGTCAAGCGCAGCGCCAGCCGCGGACTGGACCACGGCGCGTGGGTGCCGCTGCGGCTGATGTATCCGGAAGCGGATATTCCGGCCACGCAGGTTTCCGTGCTTCGCGGCGCCTCGCCCGCCGAGCACGAGCGGCTGGGCAGGGCGCTGGCAAGCCTGCGCGACGACGGTGTGCTGATCGTCGGTTCCGGTTCGCTCACGCACAACCTGTATGAGTTCAGGGGGCAGGGCATCGACGCACCGGTGCCGGCATGGGTCAGCGATTTCGGCACATGGATGATGGAAAAACTGCGCGGCAATGAACGCGATGCGCTGCTTAATTACCGCGCGCAGGCGCCTTACGCGGCTAAAAATCATCCGACCGAAGAACATTTGCTGCCGCTGTTCGTCGCCATGGGTGCGGCGGGCGATGCTGCCAAAGCGGAAAGAATCCATAGCAGTTTCGAGTACGGCGTGCTGGCGATGGATATCTACGCCTTTTCCTGATTTCCCCCTGAATAATCGCCTATGCGGCACAATACTGCCCTTGCTGAAAAGGAAGGGAAGAATGGCGATTGGCGTTCAGGAAGGAATGAGCACGCTGCTGCGGGTGATCGAGGTTTTGGGGATAGTGGCGTTCGCCATTTCCGGGCTAATAGAGGCTCGCCGCAAGGACATGGACCTGGTCGGCGTGTTCACCATCGCCTTCATTACCGCCTTTGGCGGCGGTACCCTGCGTGACCTGCTGCTGGACCGCAGGCCGCTGTTCTGGGTCGAGCACCAGGAATTCTCGTTGCTGGTGTTTGCCCTCACGATAGTGCTCACGCCTTTCGTGCGTCACCTGCAGTTCGCCTTTTCCGAAAAACTGATCGTCATTGCCGACGCCTTCGGCCTTGGCCTGTTTAGCGCGCTCGGCGCCTCGCTGGCACTGGAGGCGGGCATGCCGATTTTTGTCTGCTCGATGATGGGCGTGATTACCGGCATCTTCGGCGGCGTGCTGCGCGACGTGCTCTGCAACGAGATCCCGCTGGTTTTCCGGCGCGGACATCTCTATGCAACATGCTCGTTCGCCGGTTGCTGGACCTATCTGCTTCTTGAACGCTTCGGAACGGCCGAGGCGGTCAGCCTGTTTGCAAGTATCTTCGCCACCGTCGCATTGCGTATGGCGGCGGTCAGGTTCAACCTGCGCTTGCCGATGTGACGTCGTAACCGTATTGCCGAATCAGCTGCCTGGCCGGTTCGCTCTTCAGAAAGCGTGCAAAGGATTCTACCGCCGGTTTGTTCCTGCCTTTTTGCAGAATGACGGCATCCTGCCGGATCGGACTGTGAAAACTGGCGGGAACTAGCCAGGCGGAGCCTGATTTGAGCTTGCCATTCTCATAAACTTGCGACATCGCGACGAAGCCGAGCTGAGCGTTGCCGCTGGCGACGAACTGGAATGCCTGTGCGATATTTTCCGCCTGCACGAACTTCGGCTGGACGGACTCCAGTACGCCGAGCGCCTTCATGCTCTCTACTGCCGCCGCACCATATGGAGCCAGCCTTGGATTGGCCACTGACAGGTGCGTGAAATTGCCCTTCCTGAGCACCTCTCCCTTGTCGTCCACCAGCCCTGGCTTTGCGCTCCACAACACCAGCTTGCCGATCGAATAAGTAAAGCGGCTGCCCGCAATGGCAAGGCCTTCCTTTTCCAGTCTTGCCGGTGTTTCCTCGTCGGCGGCCAGCAGCATCTCGAACGGTGCGCCATGCCTGATTTGCGAATAGAACCTCCCGGTCGCTCCAAGCGATACGCTGACCTTGTGGCCGGTATCTATTTCGAACTGCGCAACGATTTTTTGCATAGGCGCCGCAAAGTTCGACGCAACGGCAACCCGTATTTCCTCTGCATTGGCATGCGCTGAAAAGAACAGGGCGGCGAATACGGGCAGCGCACGAAACATGTTTTTACCTAGGTAATCCGAAGACGCTTATGGTGCCATAGATGCTGCGCGGCTAAGCGTTTCATTAAAAGGAAGATACCTTTCTCCAAATACAATCCGCTCTGAAAACAACATTAGCGACGGTTACACATTTTTCGCGCCGTCTTGCAGAAAGTCTGCATTAAAATTTCCTCAAGGTAAGTTCGTTGTAAGACCGCAAGGGCAATCTACCGCCGTTGTTACTGCTTGCTTAATTTCGATCTTGCCCCCAGCCTTACTGTGGCTGTATTTCTCGTGCAAAACCATCCGTCTTTCTCCCGGAAGTAATAATGAAGCTGTCCTTTCGTGCCAAGCTCTTTGCCCCTCTCGTTGTCTGCTGGATCAGCCTGTGGGCGATCACCGGAACCGACATTTATCACAACAAACAACGCCGTCTGGAAGAAAGACAGCACGCACTGAAATCGGCCAACGAGATCGGTGTATCGATCGCGGCGGAATATGCCGCGATGGCCACCGCCGGCACCCTGCCGGTGGAGGAGGCGCAGAAGCAGGCGATGGCGCGGATCAAGGCCATACGCTTCGGCACGGATGGCTACCTCACCGTCATTTCGCCGGAACCGAAGATGCTCATGCATCCGATCAAACCGGAGATGGATGGAAAAAATCTGTCCGACTTCAAGGATCCGGCAGGCAACTATCTGTTCCGCGACATGGCTGCGGTCGCCAACGGTGCAGGCGAGGGCTGGGTGGAATATGTGTGGTCGAAGCCGGGTCATCCCGACCAGTCGGAAGTGTTCCCAAAAGGCTCTTATGTATCCACCTACAAACCATGGAATTGGATAATCGTCAACGGCGTCTATCTCGATGATCTGGCCGATGCGACAGTGCGCGACTTCTGGTCTGCATTCATTGCCCTCACCATCGTCGGTATCTTCCTGAACGGCGCCGTATTGCTGGTCATTCGCAGCCTGAACAATGCTGTCGGCGGCGACCCGGAAGACGCCGCGCGGGTCGCGCGCAGAATCGCCGCCAGAGACCTCTCCGAGCCGGTCAAGGTCCGCCCCCAAGATCAGACCAGCCTGCTATTCGCGATGAAGGTCATGCAGGACAGCCTGCTTCAGATCGTTTCGAAGGTGCGTCTCGGCACCGATGCGATTGCTTCTGCCACCAATGAAATGGCTGCGGGCAATCTCGACCTTTCCTCTCGAACCGAGCAACAGGCCGCCTCGCTGGAAGAAACCGCATCGTCGATGGAAGAGCTCACCACGACCGTCAAACAGAATGCCGACAACGCACGGCAGGCCAATCAGATGGCCGTGGTCGCTTCCGAGGTGGCAGGCAAGGGCGGAGAGGTCGTTGCGGAAGTGGTGAACACCATGGAGGCCATCAACCAGTCTTCAAAGAAGATCGTCGATATCATCGGGGTGATCGACGGCATTGCGTTCCAGACCAACATCCTTGCGTTGAATGCCGCCGTTGAAGCGGCGCGTGCGGGAGAACAGGGCAGGGGATTCGCCGTCGTCGCAGGCGAAGTGCGCACGCTGGCTCAGCGCTCGGCCGCCGCCGCGAAGGAAATCAAGGAACTGATTGGCGACTCGGTGGACAAGGTGAATGCCGGTTCCGTGCTCGTGGATCAGGCAGGCGCAACGATGCAGGAGGTTGTCACCAGCGTCACGCGCGTGGCCGACCTGATCGGTGAAATCACCGCAGCCAGCCAGGAACAGACCACCGGCATCGAACACGTCAACCAGGCCATTGCCCAGATGGATCGCGTGACGCAGCAGAACGCCGCACTGGTGGAAGAAGCCGCCGCCGCCGCCGATGCGATGCACACGCAGGCGGGCGAACTGGCTCAGGCGGTGCAAGTGTTCAAGCTGGACGCGGCCTCGGCGTCCGCAGTTGCCACGCGCGCGCAGGCTGTCACAGCATTACCGCAAGCCGCACCGACCCGCATGGCTCAGGCTTCATTGACGAAGATGACTCGTCGGGCGATCGGAAAAAGTTAATCTGCCCATGTCCTGCCACGCAGCATAGTGCGTGGCAGGACACGAGGATCTTCAGGTTTTGATAAAAGCCTGCATGGCTCTAGGCAGCAAGCTTTTCCTGCTCCTGCGTGGCATGCACCGGCGGTTCGGCCCGCAGCCAGGCAAACAGCAATGCCATCATGAACGGGCCGACGAATAGTCCGATCACGCCCAGGGTCGAGACACCACCGAGCAGGCCGAACAAGACCGCGAGAAATGGCAGGTTAACACGCTGGCCGATGAGCTTGGGGCGGATGAACTTGTCAACCAGGAAAAGCTCGGTTGCGCCCCAGGTGAACAGTCCGAGCGCTGCGCCCGCATGTCCCTGACCCAGCAAGAGCAGCGACACAAGACTAAAGGACAGCGGCGCGCCGCCGGGAATCAGCGCCAGATAGCCTGTGATCATGCCCAGAATCGCCGGTGCCGGCGCCCCGGCCACTGCATAGGCAATTCCCAGCACCACACCCTCCAGCACCGCCACCAGACACAAACCGAGCGCAGTACCGCGCACGGAAAGCGGAAACAGCGTGCGGACAACTGGATAATGTTTGGCGCAGATGCGCATGCCGGCACGATCGACATACCGGACCACGCTGTCTCCTTCGAGATACAGGACGAACAGCGTAAGCATCGACAGGAACAGATACAGCGCGTTGGCGAGCAGCGTCGGCCCGATCGTGCTGACCGTCCTGGTCAGATGCGGAACCATATCTCCGGCAGCCGTCTGGATCAGTAGGTTGAGCCCGCCCGGAGCGGCCAGATGCTCCTGCCACCATTGCATCGCCGGTTTCGCCACGACCGGCAGCCTGGAGAGCCATTCCGGAGCGGGCACGCCAGCCTGGTTCAACTGGCCCACAAGACGTTCGACCGTCGCAAACTCGTTGCTCAGGGTATTGATCAGGAAAGCCGACGGCGCGCCGAACGCAAGCAGCAGCCCGCCGACCAGCATGCTGGCCGCCGCCAGCGGCGACCAACCGCGCCGCAGCAGATACTCCTTTAACGGCCAGGTAATCACCGCCAGCAGGCCCGCCCAGGCCAAGGACAGCAGAAAATGGTTAAGCAGCATCGCCAAGGAAGCTGCAAACAGCAAGGGAATGAGGGAGGTCAGGTAAGCCATGCGGGCATCATCCGGATTCTGGGATGCGCCGTCAATTGGACTTATTTTTACTAACTATTATTTTACATAATACAAAGTGCCCCAGCCCGATCTTTCAGAGCTGGCGCGGCTTCGGACGAAGTAGGCGTCAAAAACAAATTGACAGCGACTATGAACGCTGTCACCAGTCCAGCGGCAGTTGCGGTGAATTGCGGGATGAGTGAGAGTTGTCTTTTGGGACGCACCTTTTCTTCTTCAGCTGCAACAATCTTTGCGGCTTCTTCGATACTGATTCCTGCTCGTTGAGCCATCTTGATAGTCACGCTTACGCTAGGCAAGGTTTCTCCTTTGCAGTAGCGATCTAACGACTTCTGCGGTACCCCCATTTCTTGAGCGACCGAGTTCACGCTTTTTCCGCTTAATACTTTTGCAATGAATTCATTGTAGGTCATGGCATTTTCCTGTTGACAACCTTTGTCTAAGTGACTTAGTCTCTCTGACTAGTCGATATGACTAAGCGGAAGTGACTAAACATGCCGAAATCTACGGGTAAACAGCAGCACAGTCAATTACAGAAAGTGACGCGTCACGAAAAAGCGGCCTATGCAACCGCGTTTGTGGCCTTGATTTCCTGTTTCGATGCTGTTTTCTCGGTTGCTGGTGTCTGCATTAGCGGCATGAAGTCTTTTAGGAGCGTCAACACATCAGGCGCTCGCTTATACCGGAAGACCCGGTATCCGGCATTTGTCAGCAATGTGTCCCTGTCGGCGTCTTCCTTTTCTCGCCCTTTGTGGCTCGAATCGTCTAGCTCGACAACTGCTAGCACCTCGAACGCCTTTGAGCAGACTACGAAGTCCGCAACCTTCCTATCAAACCTGTTTCGAGTTGCCCTATCCCTGGTATCGAGCAGGGCAGAGAAGGCGACTTGCGCGAGCACCAGGTGCTCAGGGAACGCTTCAACAAGCCGGAAATACATCGGCTGTTCATTTTTTGTGAGCGGTGCAGGTTTGCGCCGTATAGGTGCTGCTGCTTTCGCTTTTTCTCCAGCTTTTTTTGACAGGGCTGCGACGGCGACCAGGGCAATAACCACCACTATCAAAACCGGTAACAGCGGCTTCAAGGTGAGCATGTGATTTCCTTTTTTGTTATTTCGGTGACGCATTGTAACCGGAGGTATTCGTGAGTCTGGAACAGCTCGAAGACTACATCCGCGCTCTCCTGGCCAAGCAGGCCGAGTTGGGCGCGCACTATGTCCGTAGTCAGATCGAATGGGCACAGGCTGAGATTGAAAGCCTGGTGGCGGCGTCTGCCGACGGCCAGCGGAGCGCAGCCGAGGCTGACGCTGCCGCAGGCGATTTTTTCACTGTATGCGCATCCAGCAAGTTTTCATCTGGGGGCGTGGTAGCACCCCAGATAGGTCTCATTCGTGAGACTCCCGCTCGAAAGTCTCACGGATAAGACAATGGCCATCGACACGGTAAAAATCGAGTCGCCGACCATCTCCGAAGAGTTGGCGCATGAACTCGAAAAACAGTCGGTTCTTCGCCAGGGAATCGACAACTCGACCGGTGAAGTCATGTATGCGCTGACCTCGGGTTCCCTGGATGGCTCGCACGATTCCCGGATTTCCTTTCGAGTGATGCGTGACCGGATGATCCATAACGTTGTCCAGGTCGGCCCTGGACAGGTCAAGAAGAAGGGCGCACCGCGCAAGGAACCGAGCAAGCCGTATCTGATCGTGGAAGGCTCGATCCATAAACTGATGTTGGGACACAACATCTATGGCGGACCAATCGATTTTCAGGCGTCTATCGCGTATTTCGTCGGCGAACTGGAGCAGCGGCTGTGCGTGAAGCTTCCGGAGGCTGCTCGTTGGCTCGTTCGCCGCGTGGACTGGGCCGAAGTGTTCCGACTGCCGTTCGCTGCCATTCAGGAGTTTTTCGAGTCGGCGCACACGGTGCACTTCCCCAGGCGCGGCAAGTCGGCCCAGAAGTACGGCAGCAATGCGCTGTATTTCCCTGGCTCCTTCACGACGACAAAGCTCTATCACAAAGGGCCTGAATTCAGTCAGCACGACTTTTCACGCATCCGCAACTTCCTGCGCATTCAGTGCGACCGCGCAGGCATGAAGTTCAAGCAGACCGAACGTTTTGTCGGTCGAAAAATGGTCGCGTTACAACGGCTCGCAAACAATCGGCTGCGGGCGGAAGTTGAAATCCACGCCGAGAAACTACGTTTTGATTTTGGTGATTTGCCGCGAGTGGAGCAGGTGACAGATGACTACCTTGCCGGGGTCTATGAGCACGATATGCAGCGGTTGCTGAAAGAGGGGAAATCCGGAATGAACACTGTCAGAGACACGCGCTCCGTCTTGCGTCGCCTGGTCGATATGTACGGCGAAGCGAACGCCAATCGCTATTACGGCTTCTGGTCCTCGATGACCACGCTCGGTGAAGAAGTGGTGAAGCAAAACTATCTTCCGGATCGGAAGGCCACTTACTACCGCTATAGGAAAGCACTGCTTGATGTCGGCGTGTCCTGGGTAGGCACCGATGTGCATGTCGTCGTCAATGACAGCGCGCTACCGCGTGACTTTGTTCCACTGCGAGCCGATGTAAGGCGCTGCACCTTGCCTGCTCGTAACCGCTCGTTCTATGCGGCTCCTCTCCAACTTGCAGCCTAACCTGAAGGGTTCTAACCATGTCTGAAAAAGCACTTGTTCTCTCTGCCGACACTTGGGAAATGCCTGATGAGCGCACCGGCGTCATCAATCGCGGCGTCTCTGTCTGGTACATCAATGATTATCGTGACGACACGGAAAACGCCATTGGCTCAAAGCCGATCAAGTGTTCCTGCACGGCTGAGACATTCGCCAAGATCAAGAAGGCCGGTGCGCCTGGTGTGTTCTCGCTGGACTTCCGCACTCGTCCAGGTGCGCAGGGCAAGCCGACATTGACGCTGGTCGATGTGACGCCGCTCCGCACGCTGCCGCTCGATGCGCTGTTTGCGGCTCCGCAGTCTAAGGCCGCTTAATTAACCAGGAGGGGCGCATGACCTTTGCCACTGTCACCGTAGACATTTTCGACGAGCTGCATCCGGACTTCGATGAAGGCCAGCAAATGCTCGAATCTGATTGGGCTGATCGTTTCGACGTAGAAGAACGGTTTCCGCCTGTTGAAGTTGACGTCGATGAAGATCAGTTCGTCGAGTGGTATCAGCGGCAGAACGTTTAATGCCCTACTGCGCTAAATCGGTGAACCTGAAGGTCGGCGCTGGCTCGACGCTAACCGACCTGAATACAGGTCAGCCTGTCAATAACTTTATGGTTATTGACTACACAAATACGAATTTGACCGCGTGTGCTTTTGTGGTCGAAACAGGAGCAGAGTATTTTTCTCGACCTCTGCCGGCTCTGACTCCTGATGAGGCATTAGTTATCAGTTCCGCAGTCGCGGCACTGTGGGCTGGTGCGTGGTGCTTTAAGGCGTTGGTCAAAACTCTCAACATAGGAGATTCACATGAAGCTGATTAATCGTGTCGTTCAAGGTGCTGTCGCTGGTTTCGCTGCTGCTGCTGGTGTTGCTAACGCTGCAATCGAAACCACTTCCGTAACTACTGCGCTGACCGAAGCTGGAACGGCTGCAGGCGTGGTTGGTGCGGCTGTTCTGGTCGTGCTGGTCGGCATCAAGGCCTACAAGTACATCCGTCAAGCGATGTAATTGCGGCCCGATGTGGCAGGGGCTTCGGCCCCTTTTTTTCGTTTACGGGGGTCTGCTATGGAAGGCTGGATCGTCTTAATCGCCGTGTGTGGCGCTTTCTGGATCATCTTCTCATGAAGCTACGCTACTACTTCCTGATTGTTATTCCGCTGATCCTCCTGATGATTTGGAGTGGTCGCGCCGAAGCACAAGTGCAGGGGGCTTGCTCGTATGGCTCCGTTGAGCGGTACACGATTGATAAGGGTGATATCAACGGCCCTTATGGTGCATGGACCGGGCAAGCGTCCTGCTCTGCTTATGCAAGCTCGCCGCCGCCATGGAGTAGCGTCTCCTATACGCCATCAACGAATCAGATAGTCGGCGGCGGCACTTGTAAGGGTTGGTCTGCAACCATGAACCAGTGGCGAACGATATCGATTGTTCGTGTTTGTGTTCCTGATCCGAACTACCAGCCTCCGCCCGAGGAAGGGTGTACGGCTGGGTCGTCATACGATCAGACCTTTTATCGCGGATCGAGTAGCGCGTCAGCGGAAACGCCTGCCATGCAGCCTTTTCCAACCGCTGACGGTGCGTGCGGCATCAAGATTGATTCGGTTAAAGAGTGTTATTGGACTCCGAATTCGAGCGGGGGAAAGG
>JAEZVM010000136.1 GCA_023420795.1 Pseudomonadota bacterium | reverse complement strand
TATTTGTCCGAGCCGACCGCCTGGCCGTTCGGAATGTAGGCGCAGACCACGCGCATGCCTTCGATGGTCGCGGCGATGATGCGTTGCTGCTCATCCTCGAAGCGAGGATTGTTCCTGACCACTTCGCCGATCGGATGCTTCGACAGGATTGCGACGCCGTTATACGTCTTCTGGCCGGTGAATACGACCTGATAGCCAGCCTTCTCGATTTCCTCGACCGGAAACTTGTCGTCGGTAAGCTTGGTCTCCTGCAGGCACAGCACATCGACCGGATTGTCCGTCAGCCACTGCAATACCTGCGGCAGGCGGACCTTCAGCGAGTTGACGTTCCAGGTGGCGAGCTTCATGCGGCTTTCTTGCCGTTCGCCTTGTTGATCAGGAAGGTGGTCAGCAAGGGCACCGGACGGCCGGTTGCGCCCTTGGCCGCGCCGCTCTTCCATGCGGTGCCGGCAATGTCCAGGTGCGCCCAGGTGTAGTTCTTCGTGAAGCGTTCGAGGAAGCAGGCAGCGGTGATGCTGCCGCCGGGCGGCCCGCCGATGTTCGCCATGTCGGCGAAATTGGACTTCAGCTGCTCCTGGTACGCATCTTCGATCGGCATGCGCCAGGCAGTGTCGCCGGTCGCCTTGCCGGCGGCAAGCAGTTCATTTGCCAGCGCATCGTGCGCGTCATCGTGGCGGGTGAACAGGCCGGTATTGTGATGGCCGAGCGCGGTCACGCAGGCGCCGGTGAGCGTGGCGATATCGACCACCGCCGCCGGCTTGAAGCGCTCGACGTAAGTCAGCGCGTCGCACAGGATCAGCCGGCCTTCGGCGTCGGTGTTCAGGATTTCGATGGTCTGGCCGGACATCGAGGTAACGATGTCGCCTGGCTTCGATGCACGGCCGGAAGGCATGTTCTCGCAGGTCGGGATGACGCCGACGACGTTCAGCTTCAGCCCCAGTTCGCCGATTGCACGGAAGGTGCCGAGCACCGACGCGGCGCCGCACATGTCGTACTTCATCTCGTCCATGTTCGCGCCCGGCTTGAGCGAGATACCGCCAGTATCGAAGGTGATGCCCTTGCCGACCAATACCGTCGGCGCATCCTTGGCTTTGCCGCCGTTATGCTTGAGCACGATGAACTTCGGCGGCTCCTCGCTGCCCTTCGTTACAGACAGGAAGCTGCCCATCTTCAGCGCTTCAAGCTGCTTGCGGTCCAGCACTTCGACGCCGAATCCGAATTCTTTCGCAAGTTTCTTCGCCGTGTCGGCCAGATAGGTCGGCGTGCAGATATTGCTCGGCAGGTTGCCGAGGTCCCGGGTCAGATCCATTCCGTTCGCGACAGCGACGCTCTGAATCACCGCTGCTTTCGTTGTGGCAGCGTGGTCTCCGGCAGCAAGGAAGGCAATCTTCCTGATACCGTTCGGTGCCGGTTCTTTCTTGCTCTTTGTCGTATCGAAGCGATAGGAAGATTCACGCATGGCGAGCACGGCAGAGCGGACAGCCCATGCGGCGTCGCGGTCCTTGATGTCGTCAAAGGGCAGCACAATCGCTCCGTCGCTGGCGCCCAGGGAAGAGAACGTCCGTGCGGTTGCCTGCACAGCCGACGTGAAGTTCTTGTCGTTGAGACCATCCTGCTTGCCGAATCCGACCAGCAGGATGCGTTCCGCCGCCACGCCGTCCAGACCTCGCAGCAAAAGGGTTGAGCCCGTTTTTCCGGTGATGTCGCCCGACTTCAGTGCGGCAGTGATGCCGCCCTTGCGATCAAGCTCGCGAGCAGCCTGCGACAGTTTCTTGTCCTCAAATACAGCAACTGCGATACAGCCTGTTTTGATGCCGGCGAGGCCGGTTTTTGCGTCGATGGGTTTTATGCTAAAGTCCATGGGGCTCTCCTTCTCCAGACGCAATTATAGTCTTCTATTCAATGATCTTTCAGCGCGCTCTCCGACGCGAATTGGTAAGTACCGCAGGCGCTGTCTTCACCACGCTTTTCACGATCACGATTACCGTGATGCTCATCAAGATCCTCGGCCGCGCGGCCGGAGGCAAGGTCGCATCGCAGGACGTGATCGCCCTGATCGGCTTCGCCGCGCTCAAATATCTGCCTATTCTCCTCGTCCTTACCGGTTTCATTTCGGTGCTGATCGTCGTCACACGCAGTTATCAGGATTCGGAGATGGTGGTCTGGTTCGCTTCCGGGCTGAGCCTGTCGCGCTGGATCAAGCCGGTCCTGCTGTTCGGTATGCCGATTGTGCTGCTGACGGCGCTTCTCAGTTTTGTTCTCACGCCCTGGGCGAACCGGCAGAGTGCGGAATTCGAGGAGCGTTTTCAGAAGCGAGAGGATATTGCAAGAATATCCCCGGGAAAATTCCAGGAGTCCTCTTCGGCCAACCGCATTTTCTTCGTTGAGGGAGTGAGCGGCGACGCGACCAAGGTCAAGAATGTCTTCGTCAATACCATCAAGGACGGGCAATCCAGCATCGTCGTCGCCAGGGAAGGTTCGATCAACATTGACCAGCGTGGCGACAAGTTTCTGGTGATGGGACAAGGGCGTCGCTACGACGGCATTTCCGCGCAATCGGATTTCCGGGTCATGGACTTCGAGCGCTACGGCGTCCTGGTGGCCCGCCAATCCGAGGCGCTGGTGAGCGATCTGTCCGCGCGTTCCCTGCCG
The DNA here is from genome assembly GCA_023420795.1 of Pseudomonadota bacterium. Lineage (GTDB taxonomy): Bacteria > Pseudomonadota > Gammaproteobacteria > Burkholderiales > Burkholderiaceae_D > Noviherbaspirillum. The sequence continues at coordinate 1,658 of JAEZVM010000136.1, read as the reverse complement.
ACCACGTCGCTGATCGCGAAACCGAGCCGGCATCACAATGCGGAATTGTTGTGGCGCATATCGGTTCCCCTGATGGGTTTGTTGCTGATGCTGCTGGCGATTCCGCTCGGCTTCGTCAATCCTCGCGGCGGGCGCTCGGCCAATCTGCTGATCGCGCTGCTGCTGTTCGTCATTTACAGCAACATGGTCAGCGTGTTTCAGGCATCGGTCGTGCAGCAGCGTCTGTCGCTGGCGATGGCATGGTGGCCTCTGCATCTTGCCGCTGCCATCCTGATTGTCGTCCTGTTCTCCTGGCGCCTGCTGATCAATAACCGGTATCACCCGGCTGCGGCATGGGGCGCTTTCAAGCGCGCTTATTTCGCGAAGGCGGTTGCGTAATGAAGGTGTTGACTCGTTACGTGTCGTCGGAAATCGTCGGCGCAGTCTTCTTCGCGCTGATTGCCTTCCTCGCGCTGTTCGCATTTTTCGACCTGATCCAGGAATTGCAGGATGTCGGCCGCGGCAATTACCAGTTGCAGCATGCGTTTCTGTACGTGGCGATGGGCTTGCCCGGCTATGTATATGACCTGATGCCGATTGCCGCGCTGATCGGCACGATCTACGCGCTGGCCCAGCTTGGCGCACGCTCGGAGTTTACGATCATGCGCGCTTCCGGCCTGTCCACCGGCATGGCCGGCTGGATGCTGGCCAAGGTTGGCCTGGTGCTGGTGCTGATTACTTTCCTGTTCGGCGAATTCATCGCTCCTGCCACAAGCGAGATGGCGGAAAAGATGAAGCTGCATACGCGGGATGCGACGGTCTCGAAGGAATTCCGCTCAGGCCTCTGGACCAAGGATGTGATCCGCGCACAAGGCCTGACAGGGGAAAGCATCGGTTCGCGTTTCATCAACGTCCGCGATGTCAGCCCGGAAGGTCAGCTGGAAGGCGTAAAGGTCTATGAGTTCAATCGCGATCTCCACCTGACTGCGGTAGTGACGGCCGAATATGCCGACTACCAGGGAGAAAATGTGTGGCGGCTTGCGAACGTGTCGGAAACCAGCTTCTTCGCCGAGAGTGCCGACCTGACGGCTACCGTAACGACGAAGACGGCCAAGAACCGCGATCTGGTATCGGAAATCACGCCGGACATTCTGTCGGTCCTGTTTGCGGATCCGGAGCGCATGTCGGCATACGGTCTTGCCAAGTACACCCAGCACTTGGAAGAAAATGCACAGAGCACGGAACGCTACGAAATCGCGTTCTGGAAGAAATTGTTTTACCCGCTCGCGGTGATGGTGATGATGGCGCTTGCTCTGCCGTTTGCCTACCTGCATTTCCGCGCGGGTGGCGTGAGCCTGAAAATCTTCATCGGCATCATGATCGGCGTGAGTTTTCAGTTGATCAATAGCCTGTTCTCCCATCTGGGCATGCTCAATACATGGCCGCCGTTGGTGACAGCGGTCCTGCCGAGCATGATCTTCCTGATGATCGCGGTCGGATCATTGCTTTGGGTGCAAAAAAACTAAAGGAATAGGGATGAAACGCGCACTTGTCCTGTTTGCCCACGGCGCCCGCGATCCGCGCTGGGCCGAACCTTTCCTGCGGCTGCAGCAGATCGTGCAGGCGCGAGAACCAGATGTGACCGTGTCGCTTGCCTTCCTTGAATTCATGATACCGCG
>JAEZVM010000124.1 GCA_023420795.1 Pseudomonadota bacterium | reverse complement strand
ACATCAGCAGGGTTTTCTTCAGACCGTCTGCAGCAACGCCGCCAACGGTCGCATCGCCCAACAGGTCGATCATCGGCTTGATGTTGAAACCGCCCAGCATCGTACCCAGCAGCTTGGTCGCGGTTTCGCGGGTGATCAGCGCGCAGGATTCCTCACCCTTGGCAACCTTCTCCAGGAATGCGGCCTTGACCTTGGCGGCATCGTCCACGCCGGCCGGCACGCGGTTGGTGATCAGGTCAACGAGAAAAGTTTCCTCGCCCTTGGGCGGGTTCTTCAGCAGGCCGATCAGCTCTTCGGTCTGCTTCGCGGACAAAGGCAGCGGAGGAATGCCGAGCGCGGCGCGTTCGGCGACGTGTTGGCGATATGCTTCTAGCATGGGTCGTTCTCACATGTTGGTGGTTGAAGATGCTGCGCGCTTGCTTGATGCGGGCCATCCGTAAAGGCCAATGCGCCAGGCGGCGGGCAATTATACCATTGCAATGCATCAAGTCTTCTATATGATATAAGACCAATATTGCATGGAACTTACGGTCAACAAGGCGGGCACTTACGCATTGCAATGTGTCAATGACAAAGCGGTGAGGGATTTATATACTGTTTATTTATACAGTATTTATCATGACTTCTCCTGCCGCCCTGCCCGCCTATGCTGAACTCCAATGCGCCAGCAACTTCACTTTCCTGCGCGGCGCATCTCATCCTGAAGAACTGGCGGCGCGTGCAGCGAAACTGAGTTATGCGGCGCTGGCGATCACCGATGAATGCTCCTTGGCCGGCGTGGTGCGCGCGCATGTCGAGGCGGAGCAGCTCGGGCTGCACCTGATCATCGGCAGCCAGTTTCAGTTGGTAAATGGCGACGGCAGTCCGGCCTTCTCCCTGATTCTTCTCGCAACCAATCGTGAGGGCTACGGCAACCTGTCCGAGCTGATTACGCTAGCGCGTACCCGCACCAGGAAAGGCTCTTACCGGTTGACGCCGGAGGACTTCAACGCACCGGAACGAGGCTGCGGACATCTGCGCGGCATGCCGGATTGCCTGGCGATTCTCGCACCTGTACACGGCATCACAACCGACGTCCTGAAAACGCAGGCGCGATGGCTGAACAATGTTTTCCCGAATCGTGCATGGATCGCGCTGACGCTGCTGCGCCGCGCGAAGGACGAACAGCATCGCGCCGTGGTCGAACAAGTCGCGGGGGAACTGGCGCTACCCATCGCCGCGACCGGCGATGTCTGCATGCATGTGCGCTCGCGCAAGCCGCTGCAGGATACGCTGAGCGCGATCCGCCTCGGCAAGCCGATCGCGGAATGCGGCTACGGCCTCGCACCGAACGCTGAGCAGCATCTGCGCTCGCGGCTGCGACTGGCGAACCTGTATCCGCCGGCGGCGCTGGCCGAAACGGTACGCATCGCGCAGATGTGCTCATTCTCGCTGGATGAGTTGCGCTACGAATATCCGGACGAACTGGTGCCGCAGGGGGAAACCCCGGCCAGTTACCTGCGCAAGGAAACGCTCAAGGGCGCGCAGAGCCGCTACCCGACCGGCATTCCGGAGAAAGTGCAAAAGCAGCTCGAACAGGAGCTGGCGCTGATCACGGAGCTGGCCTACGAGCCCTACTTCCTGACGGTGTACGACATCGTGCGCTTCGCGCGCAGCCGGCACATCCTCTGTCAGGGACGAGGCTCGGCGGCCAACTCGGCGGTCTGCTACTGCCTCGGCATCACCGAAGTCGATCCGGCGCGCAGCCATTCGCTGTTCGAGCGCTTCATCTCGAAGGAACGCAACGAGCCGCCGGATATCGATGTCGATTTCGAGCACCAGCGGCGCGAGGAAGTAATCCAGTACATCTATGAAAAATACGGCCGGCTGCGCGCTGCGCTGACCGCCGTCGTCATCAGCTACAAGCCGCGCAGCGTATTGCGCGACGTCGGCAAGGCGCTCGGTGTGGATGCCGGCATCATCGACCGGATCGCAAAATCGCACCGCTGGTGGGACGGCAAGACCGGGCTTGCGGACCGCTTCATCGAATGCGGGATGGATCCAGACTCGCCTGTCGCCCAGCACTGGACCGAGATAGCCGAAAGGCTAATGCGCTTCCCGCGCCACCTGTCGCAGCATCCGGGCGGCTTCGTCATCGCACGCGGCAAGCTGTCGCGGCTGGTGCCAATCGAGAATGCGGCAATGGCAGACCGCAGCGTGGTGCAGTGGGACAAGGACGACCTCGATGCGCTCGGGCTGCTGAAGGTCGATATCCTCGCGCTCGGTATGCTGTCGATGATCCGCCGTGCACTGAACATGATCGGCGAGCGGCGCGGTCAGCCGTTCAGGATGCAGGACATTCCGCCGGAAGACCCGGCCACCTACGCGATGATCAGCGAGGCGGATACGGTCGGCGTGTTCCAGATTGAAAGCCGTGCGCAGATGACGATGCTGCCGCGCCTGAAGCCGAAGAAGTTCTACGACCTCGTGATCCAGGTTGCGATCGTACGTCCCGGCCCGATCCAGGGCGGCATGGTGCATCCCTACCTGCGTCGGCGCGAGGGTCTGGAGCCGATCGTCTACCCAAAGGAGGAAATCCGGCCGGCGCTGGAGCGCACCTGTGGTGTGCCGATCTTTCAGGAGCAGGTGATGCAGATCGCGATGCTGGCGGCTGGTTTCTCCGCCGGCGAGGCGGACCAGCTGCGCCGCTCGATGGCTGCATGGCGGCGCAAGGGCGACCTCGGCCGCTTCCAGCAGAAGCTGAAGGACGGCATGGCGGCTAAGGATTACGGAGAGGAATTCATCGACGCCATCGTGCGCCAGATCGAAGGCTTTGCCGAATACGGATTCCCAGA
>JAEZVM010000118.1 GCA_023420795.1 Pseudomonadota bacterium | reverse complement strand
GCCTTAGTGGCAGGCAAGAAGCGGCTGCCCAGGCCGGCGACCGGGAAAACTGCTTTTCTTATCTTTGTCATTTTTCCTCCAATAAACGTAACAAACCAGCTTCATCAAGAATCGCAATGCCAAGTTCCTGCGCCTTGGCCAGCTTGCTGCCAGCCTCTTCTCCGGCGATGACATAGCTGGTTTTCTTTGACACCGAACCGGCCACCTTGCCTCCCAAGGCCTCGATCTTTTCCGCTGCCTGATCACGCGTCAGCGTCGGGAGCGTGCCGGTAAGAACAAAAGTCTTTCCCTGCAAGGGTTTGGGTGCATCGAACGCCCTTAAGCTCTCAGTCCAGTGAATCCCGGCGATGCGCAACTGTTCGATCAGTTCCCGGTTCAGCGGATCAGAAAGGAAAGTGATGATGGAGCGGGCGACTACCGGCCCGATGTCGGCCACTTCAAGCAGTTGCTCCTCCGTGGCATTCAGCAATGCATCCAGGTTGCCGAAGTGGTTCGCCAGCTCCTTCGCGGTCGCTTCACCGACATGGCGGATACCGAGCGCGTAAATGAAGCGCCCGAGCGTGGTCGACTTCGATTTTTCCAGTGCGTTCAGCACATTCTGCGCCGATTTGTCGGCCATGCGGTCCAATGCCGCCAGCGAAGTCAGCCCCAGCTTGTACAGATCTGCAGCAGTGGTAATGACATGCTTGTCCACCAACTGCTCTATCAATTGCTCGCCAAATCCTTCGATGTCCATTGCACGGCGCGACACGAAATGCAGCAGGCCGCCCTTGCGCTGCGCCGGACACTTAATCCAGCCACCAGAGCAGCGCGCAACTGCCTCTTCTTCCGGCCTGACAATCGCCGAGCCGCATACCGGACATGACGCCGGCATCACGAATCTGCGCGCATCCGCCGGACGAAGCTCCGGCACATAGGTAACCACTTCGGGAATGACATCGCCAGCCCGGCGCACGATCACCGTGTCGCCGATCTGAATATCCTTGCGATTGACCTCATCCTCGTTATGCAACGTCGCATTTGTGACCGTGACGCCACCGACAAACACCGGCACCAACCGGGCAACCGGCGTAATCGCCCCGGTACGGCCCACCTGCACGCCAATGTCCTGCACCACCGTCATTGCCTCTTCCGCGGGAAATTTATGTGCCACGGCAAAACGGGGCGCGCGCGAGACGAATCCAAGCCTTTGCTGAAGCTCCCGCCGGTTCACCTTATAGACGACGCCGTCGATGTCATACGGCAGTTGCTTGCGTTTGCCGCCAATCTCCTTGAAAAAGTCGAGCAGCCCCCGTGCACCCTTCACTACCGCCCGCTCATTGCAGACAGGCAGCCCGAGGGATGCATACCAGTCGAGCAGCGCGGAATGCGAAGAAGGCATGTCCGCTCCTTCCAGCACGCCGATCCCATATGCAAAGAAACGCAGCGTGCGCTGGGCGGTGATGCGCGAATCAAGCTGTCGCAGGCTGCCGGCGGCTGCGTTGCGCGGATTGGCGAACTCCTTCTGCCCCGCTTCCCGCTGTCTCGCATTAAGCTTTTCGAAATCGGATTTATACATCAGCACTTCGCCGCGCACATCGAGCACTGCCGGTGGATGCGCGGCATGCAGCCGCAATGGCACGGCTCGTACCGTTCGTATGTTAGCGGTGACGTTTTCGCCCGTCGTGCCATCACCGCGCGTAGCCGCCTGAACCAGAACGCCGTTCTCGTAGCGCAGGCTGATCGCGAGGCCGTCGAATTTCAATTCGGTGGAATACTCCACCTCTCCATCGACCTGCAGTCCTTCTCGCACTCGCCGATCGAAACCAGCAATATCGCTCTCGTCGAAAGCGTTATTCAGGGAAAGCATGGGTGTGGCGTGCCTTACCTGCTCGAACTGCGGCAAGGGGTTGCCACCGACGCGTTGTGTCGGCGAATCGGAGGTAATCAGGTCGGGATGCGCCTGTTCCAGCTCGACCAGCTCGCGGAACATCTTGTCGTATTCGGCATCCGGAATGGTCGGATTATCGAGCACATAATATGCATGGGCATGCCGGTTCAGTTCGGCCTTCAGCCAGGCAGCGCGCTCTTGCCAATGATTCTCTTCATGATGCTCGGGCGTACCCGTCGCATTCGAAAACAAGTCCGGCTGCATCGCTCAACCGAACAGACGTAATGCTCGGGTCGAGCCGGCGGGAATATTTGCCGTGCCCATCTGAATATAGAATGCGTTGACCTGTTCAGCGATTTCCGTCAATGCGGCATCCGACAAGGGCTGATTGGAGTCGTCAATCACAATGCCATCGAGGCGCGTCGCCAGCATCTTCGCGCAAGCCACCATCGCGCCGAATCCGTCGCGCTGCGGCGCCACGCGCGGCACATCGAGAAGCAGGGTAAGCCGCGAGGTGGTTTCCGCCGCAAGAGTCACATTGGTGGACAGCGAGAACAGAACGCCGCCGTCACCGTCCGACATCACCAGCCGGCCATCTGGCCGCAAATCAAATCCCTGCCGCTCCAGCGCAGTCAACAGCGTATTGATCGCCCATGGCGAGCCCTTCGCCTGCACATTGATGCTCAACTGCGCATCGTATTCCGCAACGAAGCGGTGAAGTGCCTGCGCGCTGGCCATCACATCGGTCATGTCGGGGACATCCGGTTCGGCATCGATGTCGTCGGAAATCTGGCGCAGACGCATGATCAACTCCGAATATTCCAGCTCATTCAATGCGCCGCTACGATTGGCAAGCTGTATGCCGGCAAACAGGCGATAGTAGAGAACGCCATGAGCAACAGCCTCCCATTCGCCATCCTCGCGCTGGCCGACAAAATGAACGGGTTTGTTGCCGACGTGGCGCAATGTCTGCAGCTTCGGCAAAATCTTTTCGCCCCATACCGGTGCTTCCAGCGCAAGGGGAATGGCGCAATCGATAAGCTCGTCGATCGGCAGTTCCTTCTTCGGCGCCTGCGTGAGCGCTTCAACAGCGGCAGTGGAATCGATATCGAGTTCGATATCGGCATTATCCTGTCTTGGCTGAGCGTCACCAGTTTCTATGGAAGATGGCGGCGTCAATGTCGGTTCCTG
>JAEZVM010000108.1 GCA_023420795.1 Pseudomonadota bacterium | reverse complement strand
GCTTTCCCGGCGAGCAGGGGTGAGCGGACCGGATGGTTGTAAATCACGTAATGATAGGTGCGTGCGGTCGCGCTGAATCGCGCGTGAAACCCCTCCAGCGCATCGCCGGGAACTTCACAAGCCCAGCGCACCGCGATCGAGGGCGGCAGAAAAGCGTTTACGCCACGCACCCAGGAAAACATTTCGCGTTCGAGTACGGTATCGAAATGCACGACCTGCTCCAGCGCATGCACACCGGCATCGGTGCGGCCGGCACAAGTGGTCGCGATATCGGTCAGCGCGAACCGCTTCATTGCCGCTTCCAGCGTATCCTGCACTGTACCGCCGACCGGCTGCGTCTGCCAGCCATGCCACGGCGCACCATCGTATTGAATACCGAGCGCTATGCGTTTCAATTCGGCTCCAGCCTTCACAATGGCGCCCGCCTGAATGCATTGCCAGCCCGCTAGAGCCGCGCAACGAGATCAAGCAGGTCGCCGAAATCCCAAAAATAAAACGGGCGCCAGCGATACGCCGCGCCCGTTTCCTGACGAGTTTCAGGTCTATGCAAGCTCAAGCAGCAAGGACTTTGCCTTTTCGCTCTGCTCCGGCGTGCCCCCCTTGAGCACTTCGTCGAGCAGCTCGCGCGCACCTTCCTTGTCGCCGATCTCCTGATAGGCAATCGCCAGATCCAGCTTGGTCGCCATCTCCGCGCTGGCAGACGATGCATCCTCGGTAATCGCGAAATCCTCCGACAGCGACAATGCCGGCTCTGGATTGCTGCTCTCGGACGAGGACGGCAGTTCAAGGTTGATTCCGGAAAGGTCGAAGTCCATCGATTCGATTGCATCCGCCTTCCATTCCGGTGCGGCCGGCGTGTCTTCCAATCCCGGGATTTGCAGTTCCAGCGGTGGAATCTCGGCTGCCGGTTTTTCCGCCTCCAGCGCAATCTCGCTTACCTTCGGCTCCGCTGCTGGAGTATCGTCGCCCAGCGAGAACTCCAGATCCTGAACCGAGGGAAGCGGTGCCGCCTGCGGTTCCGGAGCAGTCGTTTTTTCCGCAGCCGATGCGACCACGCTCGGCTCATCGAGGAAGTTGAAATCGATGGAAGCCAGGTCGGCCGGCGGCTCAGCCGGCATAGGACGCGGGATCGTGTTGGGAACAGCCATGTCCGGCATATCAACGCCGTCGAGATCGAAGTCCATCTCGTTCGATGCCGCCTTCGGCGCTTCCACCTCAGGTTCCGGCTGAGGCTCCGGTGTCATCTCGGGAGCCGGCTCAACGGGCTTTTCTACCGCAACATTGGTATTGCCGAAATAGGAGGTCGCCGCATCCAGCGCACTATTGGTTTCCAGCGGCGGCGTAGCGTCGGGCTGGGTACTCGCCAGCAGCGTCGCCAGGCCCTGCTCTTCAAGCGGAACGGTCGGTGCGATCAGCGTGCCCGCTGCTTCAGGCTTGTCGGTCTTGCCGCTCGCGTAGAGAGGATTGTTCGGATCCATCGCGACGCCCATCGCCGCAGCCTGCGCCCAATCATCGCCCTCGCCCTTGGTCAGCCCGTACAGTTCGGTCGCCAGTACCTCGAATGCGCGAAGGTCCTTACGATTGGAGTAGATTTCGAGCAGCTTGAGGCGTACAGCATGACGCTCCGGCTGCGTGCGCAGCGCTTCCTTCAGGATTTCCTCGGCCTGCGCATCGCGACCGTAGGCGATGTACACGTCCGCCTCGGCTACCGGATCGACTTCGTTGGTATCCAGCTGGCTGGCCGACGGTGTGAAGCTGGAGTTGAACACGCTGTTGTTCGTGTCCACGCTCTGGCCGCCGGTGGAGCCGAACAGCGAGTTCGCCTTCAGGCTCGAATCGGTGATGATGCTGTCCTCGAACTGCTTGCTCTGCTTCTGGCGCCGCGCACGGTAAACACCGAGGGCGCCAAGCGCAACCAGCAACGCGCCAATGCCCGGCAACAGCATCGGGTTTTCCATCAGATCGTCGAGGAAGCTCGGCTCCGGCGGCGGAGGCGCTACCGGCTTCGGTTTTGCTACTGGCGGCGCGGCTGCAACTGGCGGCGTGGACGGCGCCTGCTCTTCCGGCTTGGCTTCTTCCGGCTTGGCCGCTGCTGCATCTGCGGCAGCCTCTGCTGCTGGAGCCGTGGCAGCAGGTTCTGCAGGTTTCTCGGCCTTCGCCGCATCTGCCTGAGCCTGTTGCTCAGCCAAGGTCTTGTTCTTGATTTCGGTCAGCTTTTGCAAATCGCTGACATTCTTCTCAAGCTCTTTCACCCGAGCATTGGCTTCTGCGAGAGCCTTCTCCTTGGCGATCTTGTCTTCCGCGGTCGCAGCACCGGTGCCGGCCTTGTCGGCGTTGGCGCCAGGAGCGGGCATCGTGTTGGACAGCTTCAGCTTGTCCTTTGCCTCGCTGGCAGGCGTCGGCGCTTCCTCAACCTTCGCCGTGATCTTGCCGCCGGCGCTTTGCTTCGATTCCGCCGACTTCTGCGCATCAGCCGCGGCCACCTGGCCAGCAAGCTTGCTACGATAGTTATGGAAATCCGCCGCCTGCGCGACAACGATACCGCGCGCTTCGCCACGGCTTATGCTGCCGGCTGTTTCCGCGCTTGGCACGGCAAGAATCTGCCCGGCCTTCAAGCGGTTCATGTTTTGTCCGCTGAATGCATCGGGATTGGCTTGATACAGCGCGACCAGCATCTGGTCGAGCGATACGCCGGCCGGTTTCAGCTGGCCGGCGATCTTGGCCAGGGTATCGCCTCTATGTACACGGTATTCCTCAGCCCTGCTCTCTTCCGCGCGGGGCTGCGGCGTCTGCGGTGCAGGTTGCGCGGCTGCGGCCGGCTTCTGCATCGGAGCCGGCTGCGCCTGAACCGGCTGCTGTTGGGGCGATGTTCTGGTTGCACTGGCCGCCGGCGCCGTCACGGCTGCCGATTGCGCTGTTTTCAGCTCTGCCGGATCGAGCAGGAAGGTGTATTCCCGCAACAGACGTCCATTCGGGCTGCTCAACTCCAGCAGCAAATCCACGAACGGCTCGTTCAGCGGCTGCGCGGATGCCAACCGGATGTACTGCTTCCCTCCTCGCTCCTCGACCGAAAAGCGCAAAGTGGACAAGGCCGCATTGAATTCGATGTTCGCCTGCTGGAATGCTTCCGGCGATGCGAGTTTGGCCGACAGCGCGCCAACTTCATCCTTGGACACGGATGTCAGTTCGATCTCCGCACGCAAAGGTTGCCCGAGTGAAGACAGAACCGTCAGTTTTCCTAGTCCTGCGGCATAAGCATTCGAAAACAGCAGAGCCGAAGCAACAGCGGCACTAAGTGTCTTC
>JAEZVM010000087.1 GCA_023420795.1 Pseudomonadota bacterium | reverse complement strand
GCAGGTGGCGCATCGCTTTCAGATGCTCGGCTTCCTGTTCTTCGGTCAGGTGGCCGCGCACCTGCGCCAGCGCCAGCGTCAGCAGGAACAGCGCGGCGAGCTGCGTGGTGAAGGCCTTGGTCGATGCAACACCGACCTCGACGCCGGCGCGCGTGATGTAAGACAGCATGCATTCGCGCACCATCGCGCTGGTGGCAACGTTGCAGATGGTGAGCGTATTGATCATGTCCATCGAGCGTGCATGCTTGAGCGCCGCGAGCGTGTCGGCGGTCTCGCCGCTTTGCGAAATGGTCACGACCAGCGCGTTCGGATTCGGCACGCTGTCGCGGTAGCGGTATTCGCTGGCGATTTCGACATTGACTGGGATGTGCGCAATTGACTCGAGCCAGTATTTCGCGGTCAGGCCGGCGTAGTAGCTGGTGCCGCAGGCGAGAATCAGCACCGAATCAACTTTCTTGAAGACGTTGTACGCCTTGTCGCCAAACAGCTCGGGCATGATGCCGGTCACGCCGTCGAGCGTGTCGCCGATCGCGCGCGGCTGCTCGAAGATTTCCTTCTGCATGTAGTGGCGGTAGGGGCCGAGTTCGGCCGCGCCGCTATGTGCGTGGACGGTGCGCACTTCGCGTTCGGCCGGCCTGCCGTTGCCATCGACGATCCAGTAGCGCTGCAGCTGCAGGTCCACCACGTCGCCTTCTTCCAGGTAGATGATCTGGTCGGTGGTGCCGGCCAGCGCCATTGCGTCCGATGCGAGGAAGTTCTCGCCCTTGCCGACGCCGACGATCAGCGGCGAACCCTGGCGCGCGCCGATCACGCGATGCGGCTCGTCGCGGGAAAACACTGCGATCGCATACGCGCCATGCAGGCGCTTGACCGCCTGCTGCACGGTCTCGAACAGGTCGCCGGTATACATGTGATCGACGAGGTGCGCGATCACTTCGGTGTCGGTCTGACTTTCGAACACATAGCCGGCGGCCTGCAGTTCAGCGCGCAGTTCGTCGTGGTTCTCGATGATGCCGTTGTGGACCAGCGCGATGCGCTCGCGCGAGAAGTGCGGATGCGCGTTGTGCGAGGCGGGCGCGCCGTGTGTCGCCCAGCGGGTATGCGCAATGCCGGTGAAACCGGAGAGATCTGCCTTCTCGACCTGCATTTCAAGGTCCGCCACGCGGGAGGTGCTGCGCGAGCGCTGCAGTTTGCCATCGATATGCAGCGCGACGCCGCAGGAGTCATAGCCGCGGTATTCAAGCCGTTTCAGTCCTTGCAACAGGATCGGGGTGATATTGCGTTGCGCGACGGCGCCGACGATGCCACACATGGGAGCTCCTTGTTCGTTGATTCTGATTAACAGAGGGCTCTATCGTAGAAGACAGGCTGTGAAATAAGTTTGCGAATTTTCAGAAGAAGTGAACTATTATTTCTCGTGCCAAGCGCAGAGAAATATAATTTCAAAATTAAATCACAATTGCCTTTAAAAGTTCATGACTAATGCCGAACTGCCATTGGATGAGCTGGATCGCCGCATCCTGAACGCATTGCAGGCGGATGCTTCGCAAACCAACAACGAGCTCGCGGCGAGTGTGCATGCGTCGCCACCGACCTGCCTGCGCCGGGTAAAACGCCTGATTGAAGCCGGTGTAATCGAGCGACAGGTGGCGATCGTCGCGCCGGAAAAGGTCGGCGCGGCGCTGACGGCGATCGTGGAAATCACACTCGACCATCAGGCGGCGGAGCGGATGAGTGAATTCGAGGCGCTGGTGGCTGGTGAAGCTGCGGTATTGCAGTGCTACCGGGTGTCGCCAGGGCCGGATTTCGTGCTGGTGGTGCAGGTGGCTGACATGCCGGCTTACCACGCACTGGCGCACCGGCTGTTCGCCTCGCATGCGAATGTGCGCAATGTGCGCAGTTTCTTTTCCATCCACCGCAGCAAGTTCGAGACGCGCATCGCGGTGTGACAGCCGCCATGGCGCTGCTTTCGGAGCTGCCCTGTCGTCACTTCTTGATTTTTACCGGCCGCGTCCAGCCGTCGAGCGTCATCTGTTTCGCGCGCGAGATGGTCAGCTTGCCTTCCGGCGCATCCTTGGTCAGCGTGGTGCCGGCGCCGAGCGTGGCACCCTTGCCGACGCGGACTGGCGCGACCAGTTGGGTGTCGCTGCCGATGAACGCATCGTCTTCGATGATGGTACGGAACTTGTTCGCGCCGTCGTAGTTGCAGGTGATGGTGCCGGCGCCGATGTTCACGCGCGAGCCGACCGTCGCATCGCCGACATACGCAAGATGGTTGGCCTTGCTGTGCGCGGCGATCTGGCTGTTCTTGATCTCGACGAAATTGCCGACATGGACATCCTCGCCCAGTTCCGTGCCGGGCCGCAGCCGTGCATACGGCCCGATCACCGATTCTGCGCCGACCACCGCATCCTCGATATGGCAGAACGGCTTGATGCTTGCGCCTTTCGCAATCCGCGCGTTTCTGATCACGCAGTGCGCGCCGATCGTCACGCCGTCTTCCAGTTCCACCTTGCCTTCGAATACGCAGTTGACGTCGATGCCGACATCGCGCCCGCAATTGAGCGAGCCACGCACATCGATACGCGCCGGATCGGCCAGCGTGACGCCCTGTTCCAGCAAGGCGTTGGCGACGTTGCGCTGATGGATGCGTTCCAGCTCTGCGAGCTGCACCTTGCTGTTGACGCCGAGCGTTTCCCAGACGGCGGACGGCTGCGCCGATACCACCGGCACGTCGTCTTCGACCGCGCGCGCGACGATATCGGTCAGATAGTATTCGTGCTGCGCATTATTGTTTGACAAGGTCGTCAGCCACTGCTTTAGCTTCGCGGTCGGGGCGACCATGATGCCGGTGTTGATCTCGCGGATCGCGCGCTGCGCTTCGCTCGCATCCTTCTGTTCGACGATGCCGACGATGTTGCCGTCCTTGCGCACGATGCGGCCGTAGCCGGTCGGATCATCCAGTTCGATAGTGAGTATCGCCAACTTATTTGCGCCTGCGCTGTCCAACAGCCGTTTCAGCGAATCCGCCGTTGTCAGGGGAACATCGCCATACAGGATCAGCGTTGGCACCTCGTCATTCAGATGCGGCACTGCCTGCATTACCGCGTGGCCGGTGCCGAGTTGCGGCTCCTGTCTGGCAAAGGCGATATCGGAAGCATTGACCGCTTGCGGCACGGCTTCGCCGCCGTGGCCGTAAATGACGCATAGTGAGGACGGCACCAAGGTGCGGGCGG
>JAEZVM010000073.1 GCA_023420795.1 Pseudomonadota bacterium | reverse complement strand
GTTTTCCGCGATGGGCTTTGGCGTGCTGCAGATCGATCTCTTCGGATGCGGCGACAGCGACGGCGAATTGCGCGACGTGAGCTGGGAACTCTGGAAGCAGGATCTTGCGGCCGCTGCGAAGTGGCTGAGAAAGCAGGCCGGAACGGAACTGCTCATGTGGGGGCTGCGTCTTGGCGCGACGCTTGCCATCGATTTTGCGCGTTCATCGAAAGAGGCAATCGATTGCCTGCTTCTCTGGCAGCCGGTTATCAACGGACAGGCATACATGAACCAGTTCCTGAGAATCCAGTTGGCGGGAAATATGCTCGCGCAAAATGGCAATGGAACTGCGACGATGCAGAATCCGCGCAAGTCACTGGCTGCCGGCGAAGTCGTCGAAGCTGGCGGCTATGAGCTGACGCCAGCGCTGGTGGAAGCGATCGGCAACGTGAATCTGACAAATCTGTCAGGCCTGCATATGCCGATTCACTGGTTCGAGATCAGCGAAAGAGTGACAGCCGAGAGGGCCGCTGTTCTTAATGCATGGATAGAAAACGGGGTCGATGTCCATCTTCGGCAGGTGCACTGTTCGTCGTTCTGGTCGTCGCCCGAGATTCGGGAGTCTCCACAACTGGTGTCCGCGACGTCGGCAATACTCCCGAAGAGGCTGTATGAGTGTTGAAGAGCAGGCGCTGTGTTTTTCCTGCAATGGGTCGGCCTTGTACGGCATCCTCGCCATGCCTGCGCAACCGCGGTCCTGTGGCGTGGTCATCGTCGTCGGCGGGCCGCAATACCGTGCGGGGAGCCATCGGCAATTCGTGCTGCTGGCACGCGAACTTGCTGCTCACGGATACCCGATTCTACGCTTCGATTACCGCGGCATGGGGGACAGCGAAGGCGAGACGCGGAATTTCGAGAATGTTGAGGGCGACATTCGCGCTGCTATCGATCTACTGACGGAAAAAGCTCCGGCCGTCGAGAAGGTTGTGCTCTGGGGATTGTGCGACGGCGCGACCGCTGCTTTGTTTCATGCGCATCTGGACAGCCGCGTGTCAGGCCTGGTGCTGGTGAATCCTTGGGCAAGAACCGAGGAAGGCGAGGCCCGGGCGTACCTGAAACACTACTATCAGGCGCGCTTGGCGGATGCGGAACTGTGGAAGAAGATTGCCGGCGGCAGGTTCAATTACAAAGAGGCCGGCCAATCGCTTCTGCAACTGCTGATGCGCACACGCCAAGGAAAAACAGTGGCAGGAGTTGAGGATGCTGCGCCTCTTCCGGACCGGATGCTGGAAGCGTTCGGAAGATTCAACGGAAGGGCGCTGCTAATCCTGAGTGAGAACGACCTGATCGCGAAAGAGTTTTCTGATTTGGCCAACGGCTCTTCCCGATGGCGCCAACTGATCCGGCTGCCGAAGGTGCAGACTTTCCATTTGCGGGATGCGAATCACACATTCTCGCGGCGGGAATGGCGTGATGTGGTGGCCTTGCAGACTCGAGAATGGCTCGATGGCGCATGAAACCGAGTATCGCTTGCCTGTAGTAGCGAATTTATGCAAACACCGTTGATTGCCGTGGCAACTAAGAGGCAAATGCGGTTTATAGAGGTATGAAACGATGTTGCTGGATGGACGGACATTTTCGGCAGAGAGCCAACTCCAGGCCCAAACATGCATTGTCGGCACCGGCATGGGGGCGCTTTCCGTCGCACGCGTGCTGATCGAGACGGGAGTCGATGTATTGCTCATTGAGGCGGGGCCGGTGACGGCAACACGCCGTGAGCCGTCTGCAATCGAAGTGGAGAATGTCGGAAGCTCGTTTCGCCTGCACACCAGTCGCGGCCTGGAGGCAGGGGGCGGTACAGCGCTATGGCACGGCATCTGTGCGCAGCTGGATGACATCGATTTCCAGAAGCGTGCCTGGGTGCCGCATAGCGGATGGCCTGTCAGCAGCAACGAGCTTGCTCCGTACTATCGAAAGGCATGGAAACTTCTGTGCGGAGGCGACCGCTCCAGTGATCCCGGCGTTGCGGCCGGTCTGGCGCAGCAGCCAGAGGTTGCGGACAAGTTGCGGAGCAAGGTTTATCAGTTCCTATCGCCGCCCTTTCGTGGCAAGGATCTATTGCTGAACTGGTGCAGGCAAGGGAGGACGCGCTGCGTTGTCCACGCCGTTGCGCTGAAGCTGGTACAGGACGAAGCGGGAAGGGCGCAGCAACTGATCGTCGGTAGTGGCGAACGGACCTTTTCTGTAAAGGCTGACATGTTCATCGTCGCGGCCGGCGCCCTCGAAACGCCTCGGCTGCTGCTCAATTCTCAGACGGGATTTGAGTCCGGACCGGGCAAGAATCTGTGGTGGCTGGGTCGCAACCTGATGGATCACCCGGCCGCATACCTGTCGCAGGTGGTGTATCACGAGCCGATCGCCGGGCATTTGTTTTCAGGTTTCGATATCGGCAACGGAGTCAAGGCATTGCCCGGCTATATCATCAAGAATGAGGAGCAGCACAAGCACAGGCTGCCGAATCAGGCCATCTTCATCC